>CALQRR010000268.1 GCA_943333015.1 Chitinophaga pinensis
AGCAGCGGGGACGTCTTTTATTTGGACAAGTTGGTGGGGTGTAATTTATCCGGCTTCCTATTCTGCATGCATTGCAGTGACCGGTGTTCAAGAAAATGGCACCACCTGTGAAACGTGTCATGACGGGAGTGAAGTTGACTTTACCATTCCAATGGAACGAAACATCAACACGAATCGCAATACATTATCACTTGCCGCAGTTGGATTTAACCCAACCTATGTAGGAGGAAGTTCTTGTGCAACGGCCATGGCTGCAGGTATTGCTGCATTGGTTTGGAGTTCAAAACCAACACTCACTAAAACACAGGTATACACAGCCATGCGAAATACATCTCAGTTCTTTCCTTCCTACAGCAGCAGAGTTGGTTATGGCAACTTGAATGCTGGAGCTGCTGTATCAACAGCCCTAACTTATTGAGACAAAAAACGGATGCTTGTATGAATACAGGCATCCGTTTGGATTTTCAACTTGAGCGATTATTGTTCGGGGTCTCCTTTTTTCAGAACATCCCAAGTGTGATCGGCAAGTAACTTAACGGTTGCGACAAATCGCTTGAACTTTTTACTTCTGCCCCACTCCGTTGGGGAAACCATGGAGAGAAAGTGGCGTCCATCCTCTTTTTCATATAGATGATATACATGACCTACAATTGGGTCAAATCCCATATCCGACTGATAAATCCAAACAGAAATATCTGTTCGTGATTTAATTTCCTGAGCCTGATTGTACAACAGCTGAATTTGCTCCTGAAGTTGTTTCAGTTGCATATCTGTTTGCTGCTCCATGGCCAATAGGGCATTGCTTTTTATCTTACCGAGATCATCCGGCTTAATGACACCACTGCTTAAAGTATGTGCGTAGGGTAATAGTCCCGGATTTTGAGCCACTTTATCCGCATCTATCGGATTGATGAATGATTTATCTTCCTGCATGGTTCCTACGAACGGTAATTTTAGAGAATTGTTCTGGAATTATGAAATTCTACCTTAGTCCTGCATTCCTTTCATTGAAAAAGCAATGCGCTTTCGTGCAAGATCCACTTCCATCACCTTCACTTTAACATGTTGATGAAGCTTTACAATCTCCATTGGATCACTTACGAAGCGGTCGGCCATTTGGGAAACATGCACCAATCCATCCTGCTTTACTCCAACATCTACAAATGCTCCAAACGCAGTAATGTTGGTAACAATCCCTGGCAAGATCATACCAACAATCAAATCATCTGGCTTTCTAACGGATGGATCAAATACCAGAACTTTCGCTTGTTTACGTGGATCTCGTCCCGGTTTTTCGAGTTCTGTAAGTATATCTTCCAATGTCGGAAATCCAACTTCAGCACTCACGTACTTATCGAGTTTAATAACATTCCGCAGATCATTTCTGCCAACAATTTCTGTCAACTTAAAACCTGCCTCACGGGCCATTTTTTCCACTAATGCATACCGTTCCGGATGAACAGCGCTATTATCGAGAGGATTTTCACTTCCGTCTATTCGTAAAAATCCGGCACATTGCTCAAACGCTTTATCCCCCAAACGAGGAACCTTTTTCAGTTCCGAACGCTTGCCAAACGGGCCGTGTGCATTCCGGTAGTCAACAATATTGGTCGCAAGGGTTGGTCCAAGGCCAGATATATACGTGAGCAAATGCGCACTTGCCGTGTTGAGATTCACACCCACCTGATTCACACAACTTAAAACAACATTGCTCAACCGGTCACCCAATAACTTCTGATCAAGATCATGCTGGTACTGACCTACACCAATGCTCTTGGGATCAATTTTCACCAGTTCGGCCAAAGGATCCTGTAAGCGTCGACCAATACTGATCGCTCCCCGGACAGTGACATCATATTGGGGAAATTCCTCCCGGGCTATTTTTGAAGCGGAATAAACAGATGCACCACTTTCACTAACAACAAATACCTGAACCGGTTTGTCAAATCGCATCCGTTGTAATAGCTGCTCCGTCTCCCGCCCAGCAGTTCCATTTCCAACAGCAATGGCATCAATCTTATAAGAAGCAACCAGCGCCGAAATCTTCGACATTGCCAGTTTATCCTGCTGTTGAGGCGGATGTGGATAAATGGTTTCATTGTAAAGAAGTGCACCATTTTCATCGAGGCAGACCAATTTACAACCGGAACGAAATCCAGGATCAATTCCTAAAACACGCTTCTCTCCCAAAGGAGCCCCCATGAGCAGTTGGCGAAGATTTTCCGCAAATATCTGAACAGCCTGTTTATCGGCTTTTTCCTTAATAGTAGAGAGTATTTCATTTTCCAGTGATGGAGCGATGAGCCGTTTGTAACTATCCTTCACCGCTTTCTCCACTTGAATCGCACTTTCGGAACGCGACCTTACAAAAATACGGTTGAGTTTTTCCAGAGCTTTTTCCTCTTCCGGCAAAGCCGAGATACTGAGAATTCCTTCTGAAACACCCCGCATGACCGCCATAAACCGGTGAGAAGGAATCCGACTAAGTGATTCTGAGAAACTAAAATAATCGCGAAATTTTGCCCCTTCTTCTTCTTTCCCTTTTACCATTTTGCTAATCAAAACAGCAAAACGTTCAAACTGCTGTCGAACCGATTGACGTCCTCCCGGGTGTTCACTAACCCATTCTGCAATAATATCGCGTGCTCCTTGCAAAGCGGCGTCCGAATCTTGAACATCCTTCCCGACAAATCGTTGAGCCATTCGGTGAGGATCATCATTGCCCTGTGACATGATCATTTTTGCTAATGGTTCAAGTCCTTGTTCCCTGGCAATGGTTGCTTTGGTTCTTCTGCGGGGTTTGTAAGGCATGTAAATATCTTCCGCATCCTGAATACTGGCGGCCACCAAAAGAGCCGCCTTGATATCTAACGTCAGCAGTCCACGTTCTTCCAGTGAAGCCAACATCGCATTGCGACGGTCATCGAGTTTTTTCCATTGCTGCCATTGCTCCTGAATCATCTCCAACTGAACTTCATCCAATCCTCCAGTCATTTCTTTTCGGTAACGGGCAACGAAAGGAATCGTACTGCCGTTCTCAAAAAGTTCCAGCGTACGTTCCACCTGTTTGATAGAGATACCCGTTTGGGCAGAAAGTTGTTCAAGCATTTTCATTTTGCAAATATGCATATTCATCAAGTGCTGTTTGCATGCAACGTATCTTCGCACCAAAGCCCAATCGTATGCGTCCTATTTTGCTCCTGTCATTGCTTCTAACGGTTAGCCATATTGCCGTTTCTCAGACGGAAGATCCAGAATACTACACTGAGAACTTTCTTCGGTATGAAGATCATACGTATCGACCAACCATAAAAACCGTCATTCTACAGCAAGAAGGCACCGATGGTTCATTGCCCATGATTGAATTGGGATCCGGTACGCGTCTTCATTTACAATTTGATGATCTAGAACCGGAACAACGTCAATTGTATTATTCACTCGAACACTGCAATGCTGACTGGGTTCCTTCCAATGTCATGAAATCACGCGCCATTCAAGGGCTGCAGCAAGATCTCCTGCAGGATTTCAGGTATTCATTCAACACCCGGCAACAATACCTTCATTATAGCCTAGTGTTTCCAAACGATAACATGAAGATTTTACTGAGTGGAAATTACTTGCTCAAAGTATATGAAGATGGAGATCCCACTAATCTTCTGCTAACGCGCCGATTCATGGTTTATACAACACAAGCAAAGGTTGCTGCGCGCGTAAAACGCCCCTCGATGATGGACTTGCGCGATACCCATCAGGAAATAGATGCTGTTGTGGATGTTGGATCTGTTCAAATTACCAATGCGCCATCTGCAGTGAAGATGGTTTTACGACAAAACAATCGTTGGGACAATGCCGTGTGGTTAAAACCATTCTCGGTCAACAGCCAATCCATTACTTATGACTATGATGACGGGAGAAATTGTTTTCCAGGGGG
>CALQRR010000269.1 GCA_943333015.1 Chitinophaga pinensis
CTATGATGCGCTCCGATTGCAGGGCATCAAAGGCCTTCTGATCTTTTTGGTAGCGCTGAAGACTTCGCTCAGAAAGATGAAGTACACGCGCCCATTCCCGAATACTAAAAGGTAAACGCTCTCCTAGGCCAAGAAAAAATTGAAACGGTAAACCTCCCCGAATGAAATTAATGAGGCCATATGCGGCAGCACTTTCAGAGACTGTATACGAAACGGAAGTATCGTCTGTGGGATATACTTTCATAAATTCCTCTTTCCTCAAAGGTAACAATTGTCTTCATTCTTTCGCCAATTGCCCCCTCATTTCACAATATCTCTTCTACCGACTTTCGTATTGTTCGTGAAATTTCATCGGTGGGTAAATCGTTCGAATCAGTACCAAACGGATCTTCAATTTCTTCAGCAATCAACTCCAGACTCGCCAAAACATAAAAGATAATCGCCACCACTGCCATCACCCAATAACCCAGCAAAAACACATAGCCTATTGGCAAAGTCATCACATACAGAAAAATGAACTTCTTCAAGAATACGCTGTAAGAAAAAGGAATCGGCGTTTTCCGAATACGCTCGCATGCGCCCACTGCATCGGTAAAATTGACTAGCTCGCCATTGATAAACAACAGATGCTCCGGTTTCAATGTCCCCTTTGCTTCCAAATCCACCACGCGTCGCATCATCATCTGCGCCAGCTGATTAGGAATGTGTTGATCTTCCACCAGCTCATTTGCCGCAAAGCCCTCGCAATCCAAAAGCTCAACATGCACTACTTTGTCGCGCAAATGATTCTTCAATGCAAACGCATAATTGGGAATCATCACCCGAAAATAGGCACGTTCCTCAGGCACCAATACCGACAGTTTCAACGCTAAATTCCGACTCGAATTCACCAAACTGCCCCACACTTTCCGACCTTCCCACCAACGCTCATAGGCCGTATTGGTTCTAAAAACCAGCAGCAACGAAATCACCAATCCTAGCGTACTGTGTATCAGCGACAAATTCTTCACATGACTATTCTCGCTCAGGTGTAACACCTCAATCTCCAGCCAGGCAATCACTCCGGAATACAATCCAATCAAAAAAATCAGCGGAGCCAATGTCCTGAATGTATCCGCCTTGTGAAACCTGAAAATAAAAGTAAACCAGTCTTTGGGGTTGTAACGTATCATCGTATGTGCAAACCTACGAACCTGTTTGCAACAATCGTATACAGTTTCATTACCTTCGCCCCATGATCGTTTATAACTCTGCTTCTCTCCACCAAACTGCGGTTCATTTTGTCGGAAATCCTTCCAACGATGATCCGCTTACGCTCACTGAAAGTCTGCTTGAAATACAAGAAGATGATCAGGAACCTATCCTGAATTACCTCATGCGGGCGTTCAAACCAGAAGCATTCTACCATTTCTCCACCAATGGAAACTTGGTGCACGATGCAGTGAAGGAACTTTTTGATGAAAAGGGAACTTTCCTTGAAGCCTCTCAAACCATTGCCAGCCATCTCTACGATGTTTCCACACA
Organism: Chitinophaga pinensis; assembly: GCA_943333015.1. Lineage (GTDB taxonomy): Bacteria > Bacteroidota > Bacteroidia > M30B66 > M30B66 > CALQRR01. Next base: position 1,525 of record CALQRR010000269.1, read on the forward strand.
TCCGCGTATCCTCGCCGGCGATCTCTTTGTTGCACGCATCCGCGAAGTAAGTCTGCACAACGAATTCTGCGATTGCATCGTCCTGCTCAAAGCCGAAGTAGAAGATAAATTTGCGCAGGTCGAATGGGCCGATAAACACAGCAGCGTCAAACTATCCAACGGCTACCGTCTCGACCGCATCGACAAAGCATGCATCATCTTCAGCCTCGAGCCCGGCGATGGTTACCGTGTTTTGGTGGTCGATAAAACCAACGGAAACTCAGCCGAAGCGCAGTATTGGACCGATGCCTTCCTCGAACTGGATACACTCGAAGACAGCTATCATTTCACCCAACAATACATGCAGCTTACCAAAGAATTCGTCAAGGAACAACTTCCCGAAAACTTTGAAGTCAATCCAGCAGAGCAAATTGCATTATTGAACCGCAGCTCTAAATTCTTCAAGGAAAAACAGAAATTCGAGTTCGATAATTTCGCTGACGAAGTCATGCAGCAGCCCGAAGTGGTCAATGCATTTCGCAAGTTCACCGAAACCTATTCCGAAGATCCGGAACACAGCATCACCGAGAATTTCGACATCTCGCAAGCAGCCGTTAAAAAGAATGCGGGCATGTTTAAAAGCGTCCTCAAACTCGACAAAAACTTCCACATCTACGTTCACGGAAACCGCCAACTCATCGAACGCGGCTACGACGACGAAAAAGGCATGAATTACTACAAAGTATTTTTCAGCAACGAACAAACCACCTAACAGCACCCTCGGACTTCAGTCCGGGGCATTTAAAACAAGAAATTCTCCCTAACAGCACCCTCGGACTTCAGTCCGGGGCATCAATCCCCCTTCCTTCCCTTAGGGCGGTGCCCAGGCTATACGCTACAAATCCTCGTTCCTGCGGGTTTTTCGCTCCTATCCTTACCGCTCACGCTGGTGTATAATCATGTGGGAAATAGGAAAATCCCTACACCGTCTGCGCACGAATAATCTGCGTCAACTGAGCAGCAGCAACCACACCACTTTGTCGCCAAAGTTGTTTGCCTTTTTGAAACAAGATCAAGGTGGGCACACCCTGTATCTGATACGCCGCTGCGGCCTGTGGATTTTTATCTACATCCACTTTGATGATCCGCACCGCTTCACCCATCTGCCCAGCAACTTCCTTCAGAATAGGCGCCATCATCTTACAGGGACCACACCATTCCGCCGAAAAATCAACCAGCAAAGGCGTTTCATCATTGATCATTTCTTGAAAACTAGCCATCGTATATCGGTATATCTTCAGCAAAAGTAAGTGGTCCCCAAGGAGAAAACCATGACTACAGTCACGCCAGCAACTCCGGTCTTCAGCAGCAACTCCGGACTTCAGTCCTGAACATAACACCATAGCAACAATCCCCCTTTTTCTCCCCAGCAACTCCGAACTTCAGTCCGGAGCGCCACAGAACACGCATAATCTTCCGCTAAACCGCTCCTGAAATCTGTACAAAAACTTCCTGCCCAGATCGAGGGCCAATGGAATTCCGACACGGCTCAATGGTAACGGTTTTAAAATGTCGCTCAAACAAGGATCGGTATGCTGCCGCTGTTCCGCCAAATGGAGGACGTTCACTGTTCTTCGGGGCATCAAACATTACGCCCGCAAGAGTTCCTGTTTCCCCTAGTAATTGCGCCATTTTAACAGCATACGCTTCCCGCAAGGATGGCGACAATGCACAAAAAAACGTCTGCTCCAGAATCAGATCAAAAGTACCAGTCAACGTAAAAAAATCTCCACAAATAACCTGATTGGCAGGAAAATCCGGACAACGTTGCAAAAACTGTTGGACGGCTGTAGGAGCAAAATCACACACCCATACGTGCGAAAATCCCTGTTCCCACAAATACGCAGCTTCCCAAGCATTTCCGGCTCCAGGAATCAAAATTTTCAGCTCCTTATTTGTGAGTCGATCGATGTATGCCTTCAACGGCGGTGAAACACAGCCCATGTCCCAGCCGGTTTCCCCCCGCTCATACCGTGAATTCCAAAATAATACGTTGAGTTCCTCCATCAGCTTCGTTCATAAAGTTCAAGAGGCAATCCATCCGGATCGCTGAAAAAACAAAATCGCTTGCCTGTAAAAGCATCCACACGAATTTCTTCTGTCTGCACACCGGCTTCATGCAACAAACCAACCTGCACCTCCAAATCATCCACTCCAAAGGCTAAATGACGTAACCCACACGCTTCGGGACGGCTGCTTCGGGCTGGAGGATCTGGAAACGAAAAAACTTCCAGCACATGCGCATCGCCCATACCCAAATCGAGTTTCCACGAAGCACGTTCACTCCGGTAATGCTCGGCAAGTATTGTCAAACCCAATACCTCAGTATAAAACCGTTTCGACTGCTCATAATTGGAACAA
>CALQRR010000270.1 GCA_943333015.1 Chitinophaga pinensis
ACACATTGGAGCTAAACAGACAAGAGAACCATTAAGTTTGCGCGACTTGAAAGTTGAAACGACTCACCATTAATAGTATTATAAAAAAGTGGAGACCAGAACCCACTCTAAAAAAACGGGGCATACATAAATGAACGTGGCGACTACGCATCAAAATGAAAAAAATAACCATCCTTGTATTGATTTGCTCCTTTGCAATTTTCTTTACATCATGTGTATCAACGAACAAAGGATATCAGTCTTCTCCAGTAATTTCTAGAAATGTTCAATTAGACCCAATAAAGGCAGACATTTTAGTGAATGAAACGACTAAGCTTTCAGGTCAAAGTTCAAGTACATATTTTTTGTTTTTCAGAGTTTTTGGTGACAATACTTCAGCAGACGGCATCAATTACAGTACCGATGCGGGAGGTTCATTTCTAAGTCAATTGAATCCGATTAAACATATGAAAACAGCTAAGCTGAACAAAGTACGGTCGGCTGCTGCATATAAAGCGTTGTCTAGCGGAGATTATGACTTTTTGGTTCATCCAAATTACATTATGACCAAGAGAAATTACTTAGGTATTGTAAAAATTTATGAATGTACAGTTTCCGGTTATGGAGCAAAATATCAAAACTTTAGAACAGAGAAACAAAAAATCGTCATTCTGGAAGACGGCAAGGAGCTAATACTTCAAGACAAATAGCCGAAAGCAATCAGCCCATAGCCGCACTTACCTCCAAGTGGGGCGGTTATGGGTTAATTAATTCTGTGTGAAACGCATGAACAGTTGTGTAAACCTATTTGCATGACATTAAATATTTAGTTGCAGAGGAATTTTAAAATAAATCAATGAAGAGGAAGAAGTGTGAATGATGAACGTATGTTTTTTGATCATAATGAACCACATGTTATCCCAATGAATAGATTAATGCGAGCATGTGTGTCAAATGCAGTCATCTTTCAATCTCGATATATTCGTTTAATATAAAGTAGTGCGTTCACTGATTCCACACATTGCAAAGCCACGGACATTATATGAAAACTTAGCCTCCGAAAACCAAGGCAGCGATTAGTCAAATTTTCATCATTTTAAATAAATTTGTTTAGAATTTAAAACCGATGAGTAGTGTCAAACTTTTTGAAAGTAAACAAATCAGATCAATCTGGAATGAACAAGAACAGAAATGGTATTTCTCTGTACAAGATGTTGTAGAGGTTCTCACAGAAAGCTCTGATGTAAAGCAGTATATCAAAAAAATGCTCAGCAGAGACGCTTTGCTAAAAAGCAACTGGGGTACAATTTGTACCCTAGTTGAAATGAAAGCAGCTGATGGAAAAAAAAGAGAAATACAAGCAGCTGACGCGAGAGGATTATTAAGAATTATCCAGTCAATTTCATCACCCAAAGCAGAACCATTTAAACAATGGTTAGCAAAAGTTGGAGCAGAAAGATTAGCAGAAATTGAAAATCCTGAACTTGCATCACAAAGAGCAAGAGAACTATACAAAGCAAAAGGCTATTCTGATGAATGGATTGAAAAGAGAATGCGAAGTATCGCAATCAGAGAAGAGTTAACCGAAGAATGGAAAAACAGAGGAATAAAAGAACAAAGAGATTATGCCATATGAACAGCAGAAATTTCGGTGGCTACTTTTGGTCTCACACCTTCTGAATACAAAAATCTTAAAGGTTTAAAGTCACAAAATCTAAGAGATCACATGACTGACCTAGAATTAATCTTTTCAATGTTAGGAGAGGCATCAACAAAAGAAATTGTCGTTAATACTAACCCAAAAGGATTTGAAGCAAATAAAAAGGTAGCTAAAGCAGGCGGAAAGATTGCGGGCGATGCAAGAAAACAACTTGAAATTAAATCAGGTAATAAAGTTATTTCTTCAGACAACTACTTGCCTGGAAAAAAACAATCATCAATTACCTCAAATAATAAGAAATAAAGGCCTTTTTATACCAGTGCTTTCGCTCAATGCGAGCATGTGTGTCCTATTCAATCACTGTTCTATTTTGGTACTTTCGTTTAATCTAATGCATTGCATTCGGCTCTTCCGCTCTTTGCACTGCAGCGTACTTTTATTGATTGCATGTTCTCTTCATATACAGGCGCAGTCGGATCAGCAGGTGGCGTTGAAATACCTCGCCTTCACCAACGCTTATCAAGGGGATAGTTTGCAACGGCTGCTTGCGGATGATTTTCAATTCAAGCGCTCCTTTGTTGCGTATTCCAACGATAAATCCTCTTTTATAAATGCCTACATTCCGTTTTCACGCCAGGTGAGCGGAACGTTTACTGTGCTGGGCATCCAAAACCGTTCGCCGCTCCAATACCTCGTTCGGGACGAGAGCGATTACATCCGCTACTTAAACCTGGAATTCCCCACATGGATTCTGACCATCACCACCAAAAATCAACAGGTTAAGCTGGTGCTGCTTGATACAACGGATTCCTCGGCGCGTTACCTGCGGGAGATTCCTGCTAAAGATGACGCGTTTCGGCTCTGGCAAGAAGTACATCATCCCGATGAAACGTCGGAAACCCTTTACAATACCGATGGCTTGCTGGTGAAACGGTTAAAAGAATATGCTGAGCAGCATAAAGAATGATGAGCCTTGGCACTTGGATAGGGCCTGAGGCGCCCGAATTATATTCCGTATTTATGTTCTTTTCTTGTTGATTATGGCCGGATCTTGGGCTGATCTCGGTATTATATTCGGCGTTATTCCCGTGGTGTAAAATCGTGTAAATTGCTATTTTTGTCAATCGTACCCAATCCTAGTTCTATGACCGAAGCGTATGTGAAGCACACTATTGAGGATGGAATTGCCACTGTTACATTTTTTCATCCTGATCAGAATTCACTGCCAGGAACCATTCTGGCACAACTGTCCGAAACGATCACCCGGGTTGGGCAACAGGAAGATGTCAACGTCATCATTCTCCAAAGCGGCGGCGAACGTACTTTTTGTGCCGGAGCCAGCTTCAAGGAACTAATTACCATCAACGATGCGGCAACCGGGAAAACATTTTTCTCTGGTTTTGCCAACGTTATAAACGCGATGCGGAAGTGTCCCAAGTTTATCATTGGGCGCATTCAAGGTAAGACCGTCGGCGGCGGTGTTGGACTAGCAGCGGCAACCGATTACTGCATGGCCACAAAATTCGCCTCCATCAAACTGAGCGAACTCAATGTGGGCATTGGTCCCTTTGTGGTGAGTCCTGCCATTGAGCGTAAAATGGGCGTATCGGCCATGTCGCAAATTGCCATGGATGCCAATACGTTTTACGAGGCCACCTGGGCCCAAAAAAAAGGCTTGTACACACACGTATTCGACAGCATCGACGCTTTAGACGAAGCTGTGCTTGCCTTTGCCAAACACCTCTGTACGTATAATCCTGAAGCCATGCGGGAGATGAAGCAGGTCTTCTGGCGCGGTACCGATGATTGGGATAGCTTGTTAGCCGAACGTGCTGCTATCAGCGGTCGACTGGTGCTTTCGGACTTTACCAAAGAAACACTCAAGAAATTTAACACACCCGCCTGATCTGATGGTATACGCATTTAAGGGCTTCATTCCTGTGATTCATGAAAGCAGTTTCATCCATCCGCAAGCGGCTGTCACCGGAAATGTGATCATTGGAAAAAACGTGTATGTGGGACCGGGTGCCGCCATCCGGGGCGACTGGGGTGAAATCATCATTGAAGATGGCTGTAATATCCAGGAAAACTGCACGGTGCATATGTTTCCGGGGAAATCCATCCGATTGAAAGCAGGTGCACACATTGGCCATGGCGCCATTATTCACGGGGCCAACATCGGAGCCAATTGTTTGGTGGGGATGAATGCGGTATTGATGGATGATGTGGAGTTGGGCGATGAATGTATCGTAGGTGCTTTGGCCTTTGTGAAAGGCGGATCGA
>CALQRR010000271.1 GCA_943333015.1 Chitinophaga pinensis
CCTTCGTTCGAGCATTCGTTTAGATGTCGGAGGAAGGACCCAAACCTCAATCGCGCCACAAAAACGGAAAAAGCAATCGCGCCAGCACCACCACAATCACGTTTATTGCAATGAGTGCAATAATATACGGCTGCTGCACCGAATGCGCCAATCCATCCGCTGCATTTTTCGAAAAACGGATCAACACAATCAGCATTGGAATGATCAACGGAAAACTCAAAATCGCCATCAGCGTACCGCTATTACTGGCTTTGGCTGCAATGGCTGCCACCAGCGTCAACACCGATGAAAAGCCCGTTGCGCCCAACACAAGTCCCAGTAAAAAATACGGTTTGTCTTGCACCAAATCCCCAATGAGCATGCTGTAAATCACATATCCAGCAAGCGATATCACCAGCATTAGCAAGGCATTGTATATAATCTTGGCCAGAATAATAGCCGGCGCACCTGCCAAGGTGTAATAATACAGCAAGCGCCCACGGCTCTCCGAGGAGAAGCTTTTCGAGGTCGCATTCACCGCTGCAAAGAGCAAAATAATCCAGAAAAGCGCATTCCAGGTGGGCACATCCACCACCGTTTTAAACGACAGGTAACACACATAAATCGTCGAAATCACATACAGCAGCAAGCCGTTTATGGCATACTTCTGTTTCCATTCCATCCGCATTTCGCGCAGCAACAACTGACGAATCTCCATCCAAGTATTCATCTACAGTTCAAACGTTTCTCCTTTATCAGGAATCACTACATGTTTAAATCCTGCAGCCTCAAGCTTGCTCTGATAGGCCTGTTGCGTTGGATATTCGCCATGTACCACAAAAACTTTCTTCACTTTATCGGCCCGTTGGCAACTCAACACATGCAGCATTTCTTCGTAATCGCCATGGGCACTAAACGATTCCATCACCTGCACCGATGCTTTTACCGCATGCTTCTCTCCAAAAATCTTCACTTCCTCATCACCGCGTGCAAGCCGTGCCCCAAGTGATCCTTCTTCGCAATGGCCAACAATCAAAATCGTATTGTCTTCATTCCCAATGTTATTGGCAATGTGGTGCTTAATACGTCCTGCTTCTGCCATTCCGGAGGCCGAAATGATGATACAGGGCTCGTGCAAACTGTTGAGTTTCTTGCTTTGTTCCGCCTCCCGAATATACGTGAGCTTGTTAAACCCAAACGGATCGGCATCGTTGCGCATATACGCCACCACCGATTCATTGAAGCATTCCGGGTGGTTGCGGATAATGTCGGTCGCATTGGTCGATAAGGGACTGTCGACATATACTTTCATATGTGGCAAACGGCCTTGGTTCTCAAGGGTATCGAGTGCATATACAATCTCTTGCGTTCGCCCCACACTAAATGCCGGAATGATGAGCTTACCGGCTTTCTTCACACAGGTATCTTCCACAACCCGCAGCAGATCTTCAATGCTTTCTTGGTCCTGCTTGTGCAATCGGTCGCCGTAGGTCGATTCTGCAATCAAAAAATCACATTGAGGAAAGGCTTGTGGTGATCGGATTATTTTAGGATTCAAGCGACCTAAATCGCCTGTGAAAGCAATCTTATGCCAGTAATGATCTTCATACACCTGAATATTCACCACCGCCGAACCGAGAATATGTCCGGCATCGGTAAATTCAAGCTTCAGCTCCGGATCTATTTCTACCTCGGTGTTGTATTGAACGGGCACAAATTGCTTCATGCAAAATTTAGCATCGTCCACCGAATACAAGGGTTTTAAGGGTTCTTTCCCTTGGGCAACACGGCGTTTGTTAAGGTATTTGACATCACTTTCCTGGATATGCGCCGAATCTTCGAGCATGATCATGCACAAATCCAACGTGGCTGCGGTACAGTATATAGGACCTTTAAATCCGTCTTTCACCAATCGCGGTATTAATCCGGAATGGTCAATATGTGCATGCGATAAAATGAGGTAATCGATGCTGGCCGGATCAAATCCAAAATGCCGGTTCCATTCATCACTGTCTTGACCATGTCCCTGAAAAAGGCCGCAGTCGAGAAGCACGTGTTTCCCTTTTCCAAAACTTAGCACATGCTTGCTTCCCGTAACCGTTCGGGCAGCTCCGTAGAATGTTATATTCATAGTTCCAAACGTACAAAAAAGGCTGGTCTAACCATCGGATGAATTGGTTTACTTTGCGTTTTCATATAATTCCTCATGAAACTCGACATATTGGCTTTCGGGGCACATCCCGATGATATTGAAATTAGTATTGGTGGCATGCTCATCTCAGAAGTAAGACAGGGCAAACGAGTTGGCATGGTTGACCTTACCCGCGGCGAAATGGGCACCCGTGGTACCCCCGAAATCCGCGATGAAGAAGCACGCATTGCTGCCGAAATCATGGGGGTAGCTGTCCGCGAGAATCTTGGATTCGATGACGGCCTTTTCGAAATCAACGCGGCCAATACATTTAAGGTGATCGATGTCATTCGCCGCTATCAACCCGATATTGTGATTACCAACGCCCCGTACGACCGTCATCCGGATCACGGTCGGGCAGCATCGCTGGTGGCAGAAGCCTGTTTTTTATCCGGATTATTCAAAATGCAGGCACCCGGTGTAAATACTGCTGCTTGGCGTCCGCGTTCGGTGTATCAATACATGCAGTTTGTGCAACACACGCCCGATTTCATTTATGATATATCGGATGTTATCGAAGAAAAAATTGCCTGCATCAAGGCGCATAAGTCTCAGTTTTGGGATCCCGAGTCGATTGAACCAGAAACACTCATCGCCTCGAAACACTTTTTTACCAACCTTGCTTCCCGTGCCTCCGAATATGGCATTCAGGCAGGTTTTGCCTATGGAGAACCGTTGTCCACCATCCGTTATCCCGGCGTAAAAAGCCTCGATGCACTGTGGTGAAAAGCATCGCGGCAGCTAATGGCCGCCTGAAGCTCTCTGGATCTCAAGCATAATTTATACCTGCAGCCTGATTAACACCTTTTCGTTTTTCCCTGCTCAACCAATGCTCAGAGAAACTATCCCATAAAAAAAGCCGGACTGAAAAATCAGTCCGGCTTTTTTGTGTTTTAATCGAAGCTTAGTGCTTCACAATCATTTTTACACTTCCTGTCTTGTTGCCAATCACAACATTCACCAGGTAAATACCTGAAGGCAGTTGGTTTGTTCCAAGGTTGATGTTATGCTGTCCTGCAGCAGTATTCTGACTGTTCAGACGCAATACATTCTGACCAAGCATATTTACCACGTTAACAGAAACAACTTCCGTTGTGTTCAAGTTGAATTTCAATGTAGCCATATCGTTTGACGGATTTGGCATCAGAGAAAGCCCTTGAATTTCATTCTTTACACTTGGCGTGCTAACGATGTCGAATTCTTTTGTTACAGACATGTAAATAATGTCACTTGCAACATCAAACGGGTGCAAAGCAGCATCGTCTATGGTTACAGCAGAACCTGGTGTGTAGTCACGCTGATACACAATGTGCACATTGTCATCTACATTACGTGCAATAGAAGCATACTGGTATTCAGCAAACTGATCGAAACCTGCAAGTTCATCGCCTACAATGTCTTTTGGATCCGTCCAGGTAGTACCACCATCTGTTGATTTCTGAAGAAACAAGTGCTTGAAAGATGGACCTGTTTCTAGATAATAATACAGTGGACCTTCGATGTAGGCAGCATATGAAAGATACAAGTTATTATCTGCATCAACCCCTGCACTTGGGAAACTAGCCATACCTGAACCGTAAGGAACAACAGTAGTACCGTCAAAATAAATGGCTACATCTAGCAAATCATCTGCATTTTGATCCACAGATCCACCAATCAGTTGAGGAAGTGAATCTACAGCAAAGTCTTCATTCCAGTACATAATACCGTTTGCTCCGGGGTAGTAAGAAACGTTTCCGTC
>CALQRR010000272.1 GCA_943333015.1 Chitinophaga pinensis
ATTTGGGTGAAGTTGCGGAAAATATAGCTTCCCTGAGGCAATCCGGTAGCACCGGCAGCAATCGAGAAGCCATCGGCCAAAACAGAAGTTCCATTATTCTGCCCAAACCGAATACCCTGACTAGATCCGGTTGAATTCAGAATAATATTGCCATTAAATTGATTTCCGGCAGCTGTGTGTGCGAGATAAAAGACAGCATTTCCAGAATGATTAATCGTGGTTGTTCCATTAAAAATATCGGCCAAGTTATTTCCTAAAACCAGCTGAGCAGCCATGGTATTGGTAAAAGAAAAATCGCCATTAAACACACATCCGCCTGAACATGTGTTTGCTGTTGCAGCCATTTTTGTAAAAGAAAAATCACCGTTAAATGTCGTTTGAAAGAGGTTAATATTTGGATACGAAATATTCACCGGTCCGTTGATCGTTGTTCCCTGAAGAAATCCAATGGTGGATGTTCCCGTTGTTTGAGAAATCGTCAACCCTGATGTGCCTGGCTTAGTTATCCCACGAAGATTTAAGGGACCGGCTGTAAAACCATCGTTAATGAATGCAATTTCGCTTGTAGCAGAAAGCATGGTCAATCCGGAAACTGATCCAAATCCAATTCCACCTGAACTGGTATTGTTCAGATATAGGTTTCCATTGATGATATTGTCGGCTCCAACACTGCAAAAACTCACAGCACCTGTTGTTCCGTTGTTATCAATGGTTAAATCTCCAAAATAATCATCCCCCAAGGTGTTGGACATGGTAAATCCTCCATTGCCCAGTATATTCAACTGTAGGTTTGCATTGAAGATGTTGCCACCATAAGAAGAGTTCGCTGAATTTGACATTTTAGTCAAAATAACAGCTTGATTGAATGTAGTTTCCTGAAGAGTTATGTTTGGAAACTGCAAGGTTACAGGAGCATTGAATGTTGAATTTGTCTGGAATGCAAACGTGGCAGCTCCTGTTGTTTGTGTAATGATAAGAGGAGTAGTTCCCAGCTGGGTGAACATTCTGAAACCAAGTGTTCCTGCTGTACAACCATCATTCCACAGTCGGATTGTTTTCCCAATAGCCAGTGTGGATGTACCGCCGTTGTTTCCAAAATTGATTCCGGCAGCATTCATATTCACGTAGATATCTCCGTTATACTGATTGCCCGCTGCAGATCGGGAAAGCATAATGCTTCCTGTCCCGCTGTTATCGTCGAGGTACAGATCCGACATGAAGATATCGGGAGATAAATCAGCAAGCATCAGATTTCCTGCTGCCGATTTGGTGATATAGACCGGAGCATTGAATGAACATCCGCCATTGCCTGAAATGTTTCCAGCCCCAGTTTTTGTTGCGCGCAACGTATCGTTAAATGTGGATCCACTGAAATGGATGAGTGGAAATGAGCAGGTAACTTTACCGCCAAATGTAGTATTGGGTTCAAAACGAACACGCCCCAATGCAGAACCTGAAAGAATAACAGGAGCATTTCCGAGCTGGGTTAATCCACGGATATTGAGTTCTCCGTTTGTAAATCCATTTCCTCCTACTACAAGTGTTTTCCCTGGAGCCAGTGTACTCGTTCCTCCGCCTTGTCCAAAACGTACGCCTCCCGTACTGGTAGAATTTACAGTGATTGTCCCGTTAAATTGGGTCTCAGCTGCGAGTCTGGCAGGATAAATACCACCTGTTGAAAGGTTGATAAAATTAACCGTTTGGTTGAACACATCTGCCGTTGTATTGGCGAGGTATAAATAATTGTTATCGGAATTTGAAATAACAACCGAGCTGTTAAAGGTGTTTCCTCCTGTGCATATGTCATTTACACCACCCGTTTTTGCCAGAGATACCGGCCCGTTAAATGTACTTCCGTTGAGCAGAAAACGATTTCCGGTATACTGCACATTGGCATTGAAAGTTGTACCACTAAAGGTGACTAAAATTCCGTTGAGGATTAACGTACCATTTGAAACGATGCCACCACTAAAAATACAGGTTCCGGTTACGGATAAGGAAAAACCAGCAAGATTGAGATTCCCGTTAGAGATGGTGAGATTTTTAATTCCTGGATTCTCCTCCCATGCGGGCTGATTCGCCACCGCGTTGTTAAGTGTTACGTTGTCCAGTGTTCCGGGCACCCCTGCCGGACTCCAGTTAGACGAATTGCCCCATTCCGTTGAAACAGCACCGTTCCAGGTATAAGACGCTGCCTGCATGACAGAAGCGCTTCCCAAGAAAAATGCAAATATGAAACAGAACACATGAGAGTAGTAGATTTTCTTCATGATGCTTTTTGTAGATTTATTTGCTCGACAAAGATGAGCGTCAGCACCTAGGGGTCGCCACCCTGAGAAGATAGCCTCTTGCAGGTGTAAGAAGAAATGTATTTCCCTGCCATTTTCTGAATGAAAAACGAAAAAGAAATACCCAGCTATTTACCTGAATGACAATACATTATTCGCTATCCAAACAAGGGATGTGCAGCACAGTTTTACGTATCGTGAACTGTAAGAAAAATACTATTAATGAAAAACAGAAGGTATTTGAAAGCCCTGAAAAGCCAATACGACCATTTCCTTACACCCTATTCAAGAAGAGTAAGAGCAGAAAATCGGGAGATTTATAAAAAGCACGGGCAATTGGAGTGCAACGTGAGCAGGGATGCAAGAAATGCATGTATCTGAACATCTGCCGAATACAAGAATTATTTAAATTAGCATTACGTTTAAAAATGAGGGTTATGTATTACCACCCGCATGAAGAAGAAGGAGAACTACCCTTTTACAAAGGAGTTCGATGGCTTGCGCTAGCCAGTGCCTTGTTTGCATTTACGTTATTGGTTGATTATAACCTTCCCGAAACACAGGAGGAAGAAGTAGTTGAACGTCGCATATATTTCAAAGAAAGTAACCGGTTTGGAGGCAATACTTATGTATTGAAGCTGTTCACCCGGTCTTTTATCATTCAGGCCAAGCCAGACTTATTCAAAGACGCTCCCGAAAAAACACGCATTCGCATATCCCATTCTCCCCTGTTCCGCACCATTAAATCGGTTTCAGGGAAACGACAACCGAACGGAGAAGAATTTAACTACGAGACCGACATACCTGTCTATAGAGGCTTTGCCGCTTTTCCAGTTTCGTTACTCCTGCTCTCTCTTTTTACTGTCATCTATCGAAAAGATGAGGTCGTGGCTTATGCCGCGGGTTTCATTACCCTGATTCTTCTCGTTACAATTCTGATCATCATCTAACACGTATACCAGACCAAGGAGTACATTTGCGGTATGCTACGTCATTCTGCCACATTTTTCTCTTGGGTTTTCCAACCATTATTGATGCCTATTTACGGAGCACTGCTTTTTTTAAATCTTCCCTTTTACGCATTTACATTATTACCCGATTCGGTCAAATGGTATGTATTGGTGTGCAATCTACTGTTCACTTTTCTGATGCCGGTTGTGTTGATTTTGCTTTTGTACCGGTTCGAAATGATTACATCACTCACCCTGGAAAAACGGGAAGAGCGTAAATATCCGATCATATTTACTTCAGTATTTTACATCCTCAATTATTATTTCCTCAGCAGAGTACATCTGCCTGCGCCGTATATGTTCTTTCTTTTGGCTGGCTTGTTCTCGCTCATGTGCACGTTGCTCATCACCTATTATTGGAAAATCTCCATGCACATGACTGGGATTGGCGGTTTGTGTGGCGCCTTCCTCCTACTGGGCATCGTCTGGCCTGTTGACCTTCGGCTGATTCTGGCCGGGTTGTTTTTCATTGCCGGCATTACAGGCTCCTCCCGATTGATTTTACAGGCCCATTCACCGTCACAGGTTGCGGCAGGATTTGCGGCGGGGTTGCTGCCACAATTATCGTTACTGCTTCTCGCATAGGCACTTACACCTACTTGAACTTATTAA
>CALQRR010000273.1 GCA_943333015.1 Chitinophaga pinensis
AAGTCGTTGTGCAACCTCTTTATCGTATGGGCCTTTTCCTTCAACAAATGCTTCGTAGGCATCTGCAGTGAGTACATCGGACCACAAATAACTGTAATACCCAGCCGAATATCCATCTCCTGAAAACACGTGTCCAAACTGAGGTGTGCGATGCCGCATCACAATTTCACTCGGCATACCAAGTGCGCCAAGGGTTTCACGTTCAAACTTATCCGGATCAATATTCGTTGCATCCGCCAAGTGAATCTTCATATCAATCAACGCACTCGATAAATATTCGGTGGTTGAAAATCCTTCATTAAATGTGGAGGCCTTCTCAATCCGCTCCACCAGATTTGTTGGAATAGGTTTTCCTGTTTGATAATGCAAGGCGAATTTCTGAAGCACTTCTGAAGTCGATAACCAATGTTCCAGCAATTGAGATGGGAATTCCACATAATCACGCACCACATTCGTGCCCGAAAGCGTTGGATAGGTTACATTCGAACTTAAACCATGTAACGCATGGCCGAATTCGTGAAACAACGTACTGGCATCATCCCATGAAATCAACACCGGTTCTCCGGGATTTCCCTTCACAAAATTAGAGTTATTCGAAACAATCGTCGTCACTTCCTGATCCATCCGCTGTTGGTCACGATACGCATTCATCCAAGCACCTGAACGCTTTCCTTCGCGCGCATATGCATCAAAATACCACAGTCCAATCAAACGACCCGTTTTAATATCCTTCACTTCCCAAACACGCACATCGGCATGGTAAACCGGAACATTGCTGACTTGTGTAAAACTGAATCCAAACAATTCGCCCGCAACCCAAAACATGCCTTCGCGCAGCTTTTCTAATTGCAGGTATTGCTTCACCTCATTCTGATCCAGATCGTACCGGTCTTTTCTTACTTTTTCGGCATAGTACCGGTAATCCCAAGGTGCAATGGTGATTTTGGCTCCTTCTTTATCCGCGATCGCCTGCATGTCGGCTACTTCTTCTTTTACGCGGGCTATTGCCGGTGTCCAAACCGATTCCATCAATTCAATGGCTTTTTGGGGTGTTTTGGCCATCGTATTTTCCAAACGCCAATGGGCATGGGTTGCAAATCCAAGCAATTTAGCACGCTCCGAACGCAGACGCAAAATCCGGGTGATGAGGGCATTGTTATCATGTTCACCGCCATTATCTCCTCGGTTGACAAACATGTTCCACACTTTTTCACGCAAATCTCTCCGGTCCGAATAGGTCAGAAATGGATCTACCGAAGAACGGGTATTGCTGATCACCCATTTGCCTTCCAGCTTTTTCGCTTTTGCGGCATTGGCTGCACCATCTTTCAAGGATTGTGGCAAGCCCGCTAACTCTTCCGCAGTATTCAGCACAACAATCTGTTCACTTTCATCAAACAGTAAATTCTGGCTGAATTTCGTAAACAAGCCAGCCAGTTCCTGATTGATCTCCGACATGCGCTTTTTGGCCGTTGCATCCAACTTTGCACCTGCACGCACAAAATTGGTATACTGAATTTTACACAAGCGCTGTTGTTCCGGGCTTAATGTCTTCTTCTCTTCCGAATTGTACACGGTTTCAATCCGTTTAAAAAGCGGCTCGTTTTGATTAATCAGATCGGAAAATCCGGCAAGCTTCGGTTCAAACTCGGTCTCCACTGCTTGAAATTCGGTCGTGCTCATATTCGAACTCCAAATCCCATAGATCGTAATTACGCGCTGCAAACGTTGTCCGGCGCGTTCCATAGCTGCTATCGTGTTATTGAAAGTAGGAGCTTCTGTGCTTTTAGCAATCTTGTCAATTTCAGCAAGATTTTCTGCCATTGCCGCCTCCAGTGCTGGTTTGAAATCAGCAACGCGCACACGGTCAAAAGCCGGAATGCCTCCGTATGGCCCTGTCCAGTTATCTAAAAGTGGATTGTTTTCCACGGAAGATGTATGCATAGTGTTTTTTTCAGTTGATGGTGTTTGCCTTACCGGCTGATGTGTTTTCCGGATCGGCCCGGCTGATGCAACGCTAAATACGAGCAGTGCCACAGGAACAAATAGTTGACGCATGTTGGGGGATTTTGAAGATGCAATATCGGGAAAAGGAACAACCGGAACTTCGCCCGATGAATCTTCTCTGAACGATCAATTTCTTGGCGTGTGTAGCAGTTTACTTTTTCAGCGATTGTTGATGAATCCGAGTACCTGCGCAGGACTTTCATATCCAATAGCAACGGCATCTGTGCTTACCGGTGAGACTTTTAGCATCTGTTCTACGGCATTCAATACCGAGACAACAGTCATCTGCTTCATACACTGATTATCGCCAGCACACGGTGGCGTTAGGAATTCATGCACGCACGGACTGCAGTATACATTCGTGTAAATTGGAATGCAACTTTCCATTTGACCATACTGCGAAGGCGAACAGGGTCCAAATAATCCAACAGTCGGTTTTCGCAACGCTAAAGACATGTGCAATGGGCCGGTATCGTTCGTAATCACCCCTGTTGCGCCATCCAGAACAGCCATGAGTTCATCCAGTTTCAACAATCCAGAGCTGTCGATCACATGCTCGTCTCCAGAAAAATGGGTTGCTATGCCTTTCACATAAATGGATTCTTGCTGATTCCCAACCAGAACGATAGTCAAATTAGGATGCTTTTCGCGCAGTGTTGCAATCAGTTGAATGAAGTTTGCAGCAGGCCAGCGTCGCTCAAGTCGGAGATCCGATGCATTGGGATTCAGTACGAGATATGAATCATGCATCAAGGGCTGAATCTGCCGCAGTTTAGCTCTTGCTCTTGCGTTTAACTCGGGTGAAATAGCCGGTAAAATAAGTCCGTGCTCGACCTGTCCAACGGGAAGAATTCGGGCCATTTGCAAATAAATTTCCGACAGCGGTGCCTTGATGTTGTAATACATCAAATGCGTGAATAAACCGGTACGATAATCCTTATCGCTCTTGTAATAACCTAAGCGGTTGGTTGCTGCGCTGAGGGTGCATAGCAGACTGCTGTAATTAGAATAAATCTCCAGATCGATGTAGACCTGCGGTTTGAATTTCCATAGGTGATATAATACCCGCATTGTGCTGCCGAGAACCTTTACAAACCGACTATCGTCCACCAAAAACGTCCCGGTAAGTGTGTCGGAGTAAAAGGCGAGAATGCCAGCGTTTGTTTGGGTACTAACAAACCGTATATCTGCCTGCGG
Source organism: Chitinophaga pinensis (assembly GCA_943333015.1). GTDB lineage: Bacteria > Bacteroidota > Bacteroidia > M30B66 > M30B66 > CALQRR01. Next base: position 3,205 of record CALQRR010000273.1, read on the forward strand.
ATAGGATTTACGCAAGGTGGCGAGTAGGGCAGAAGCCTGAACAATACTGCCCATTCCCTTGAATTTACACACGACAATCCGCTCAAATGGACGATCCAATTTGTGGTTTATCCGAAGGATTTTCCCGAGCAATCGAACCAGTCCATACAACAGCACGTTCAAAAATGAACCAACTGTTTTATCGAGTAGAAGCTGTATTCGTGTATGCATGTTAGTCGATCGGGCTGGCGAAGATAGCGTGTTTCAGTTTTACTGAATCGGGTAGCTGGATGCGCACGCTGCTGGGAGTATTTTTCCACCAACTCCAAAGTATCGAAGGACGGAGAACGTACTGTCTTTCTAAACCGGGTAACAGCTTGAATTCAAATCCACCTAAATCCAAAGTATCACCCACCAAAAAGAAATGTGCTTCCTTTTCAAGTAAAGCAACCGATTCAATTGTAAAGTTGATCAGTGCTGGTTTTGAAGTTACATTTTCAGGTAAACTGGCTCTGAGTGTTTGTGTATTGAGCATGTCGGGAAGAAATTTCAACTCCTGTTCTTTTTGACTTTTGGGGCGCCAAAATGTTGGTTGTTTTAATAGCTGAAAGCGTTCAATTCCATGGTGTTCAATTTCAGGATACAGGGTATTGTTCACCTCCAATGATACTGTTTTTTTCTTCCAGATTTCATATCCAAAATCAATTTTCCAAGGCGAAT
>CALQRR010000274.1 GCA_943333015.1 Chitinophaga pinensis
CATATTCGGGTGGAGATTCAAAGCAATGAAATTGATTACGATGGCGGTAAGGCCCGGTTGGTGCAGGTAACAGACATAACCGATAGGCTTATTGCTGAACAAACATTGATTCGAAGTGAAAAGCGTTTTAAAGCGCTCGTTCAAGAAGGTGCGGAGATGATTTCAGTGTTGGATGTAAACGGCAATTATCTGTATGTGAGTCCTGCAAGCTTCCATGTGATAGGATATCATCCTGAATCACTCTTAGAGAAACAGCCATTTGATTTTATTCATCCTGATGATCTGGAGCGCATTCGGAGTGATTTTGAAAAACTTGAAACAGAGCGCCGTGTGCAGGTTGATGCATACCGATTTAGATCCGAAAGTGGTCATTGGCTTTGGCTGGAGACAATTTTCACCAATCTGCTCGATGAACCATCCGTGAAGGGAATCGTTTCCAACACTCGGGATGTAACATCACGCTATACATTTGAAGAGACACTTCGAAAGCAAAGTGCTCTTTTCAAGGCTCTTGTTGAGAAGAGTCATGATATGAAGACCCTCATTTCACCCGACGGGCAAATCTTATTTGGCACTCCATCGGTGACCCGTATTTTGGGGTACAGCTCCGAAGAAATTATTGGTTTAAATGAACGGGATATTATTCATCCTGATGATATTGATGCTTTGATGCAATTGATAGATTCTACCTTGGATGATATCTCTGTTAACTATCCGATTGAACTCCGGATTCGTCATAAGCAAGGACATTATCTTTGGTGCAATAAGGTTGTAACCAATTTGTTGTCTGATCCTGATGTGCATGCTATTGTGTGTAATTTCTGGGACATCACAGCGATAAAGGAGTCTCAGTTACGGATTCAGGAAAGTATTGATCGTTTTGATAAAGTTTCGCGGGCAACGAATGATGCGATTTGGGATGTAGATTTAACAACCGATAGTATCATTTGGAATCATGCATTTGAAAAGATGTTTGGTTATGTGCTCCCCGATGGTAAATCAAGTTCACAGTTTTGGTTTGATCGCATTCATGAAGATGACCAGAAACGGGTGAAAGAAAAATATGAATATCACATTCAAGAGGGAATTGAGAAATGGGAAGATGAATATCGGTTTTTGAGTGCCGATGGAACCTATAAGTTTGTTCTTGACCGCGGCTATTTGGTGAAAAATGAGACAGGCCAGAGTGTCCGGATGATAGGGGCTATGCAGGATGTGACCCGGCAGAAAAATGAGGAAATCCGCTTACGCTTACTGGAATCTGTTATTACCCATACATCTGATTCGGTCGTTATTACCGAGGCTGAACCTGTTGAAGGAATAGGCCCGCGTATCATATATGTGAATGCTGCGTTTACAAAAATGACAGGCTACACAATCGAAGAAGTTCTTGGTAAAACACCCCGGATATTGCAAGGGGAACATACTTCGCGCGCTCAGTTGGATGTCATTAAAAACGCCCTGAAAAGTTGGGAACCCTGCGAAGTGGAACTTCTCAACACGAAAAAAGACGGCGACGATTTTTGGGTACATCTTGCCATTACACCAGTCGCCGATTCGAATGGTCATTTTACGCATTGGGTTGCCATTCAACGCGATATTACAGAAAGGAAAAGACAGGAGCAGGACAGGGAATTGCTGATCAACGAATTGACGAATACCAACAAAGACCTAAGACAATTTTCGTACATCACGTCACACAATCTCCGAGCACCATTGTCAAATTTAATTGGCATTCTAAATCTGTTGGAAAATTCTGAAATTCAGGATAAGCAGATTGCGTCCCTGATGAGTGGATTTAAAATCTCTACCCATCAGCTCAACGATACCATCAATGATTTAATTCGTATTCTGGTTATCAAGGACAATCCCTCAATATTTCAGGAGCGTTTGTTGTTTTCGGAAGTGCTTGAAAAGGTCATGTTTCAGCTTCAGTTTAAAATGGATGAGATTTCCCCTCTCCTTCACATTGATTTTAGCAAGGCGGATACCGTCATGTTTAATCGCACCTATTTGGAAAGTGTATTGCTTAATTTATTTTCAAATGCACTAAAATACCGTTCTCCCAATCGTTTGCTGAGTATTCGTATTTCGACTGAAATTTCCGCTTCTGGTCTTGTGCTGTATTTTAATGATAATGGCTTAGGGCTTGATCTTGAGAGGCTTAAAGGCAGAATGTTTGGGTTGTATCAGCGTTTTCATAATCATCCCGACAGCAAAGGAATGGGGCTTTATCTAGTGAAATCACAACTGGAAGCACTTGGAGCAAAAATGGAAGTCGAAAGTACTGTTGATATTGGTACAACTTTTAAAATCACCTTTAAATCAGTTTAATAGCGAAGTGATTTTACACACGATGCGAAATCAGACTTCTGATTCATCCACCAGAATTCCATTCAGTTTCATCAACAACGTGGCATTGTTGGAGGTGGAACATCCCGAACGAAGTGTGTAATCAAAGTGAAGCTCGTTGCCCCGAATGCCCGAGTCGAAATGAAAATTACTCACCTTACCGGGATACGTGTCTTCCAATGTTCTGAGAGATGCATCGTGCGTCGCCAAAATTCCAATCGCTGGAAGCTTTAGCAAATTGCGAATTATGCCAATGGTGCCGGCTTGTTTATCGCCCGAGTTCGTTCCCCGCAGTGGTTCATCCAATAAAACGAGCCAGTGTGAATCCTGTTTTCGAATGCTGCTGAGCAAGTCGTGCAGCCGACTGATTTCGGCTTTAAAATAGGAGATGCCTTCTTCCAGATCATCAGTGATACGCATGGAGGTGTAAATACGCATGAGGGGAATTTTTCCTGTTGCCGCTGCAATGGGCAATCCCGCATAGGCCAAAACTGCATTAAGACCGATGGCTCTGAGCCAGGTGCTTTTTCCCGTCATGTTGGCGCCGGTAAGTAAAATCAGCTGATCGTTTTTTCCGAGCGACAGGGTATTGGCTATAGCGTTTTCTGCATTCAACAAGGGATGAAAAAGCCCTTCTGCCATCATTTCTCCTTGTGTGGTGATCTCAGGAAAATGAAAACCCGGGCGTTGAAATGCGAAGTTCCCCATGCTGATCCATTGTTCGAGCAATGCCATTTCACGCATGCTTGTCAGCAATGTTGAACGGTGTTTGAGTTTCCAGGATTCGATGGCAAAGAGGCAATGATAATCGAACAGCAGAAATGTATTGAGCAAGATGCCCATCAAGCCATTCAGCCGGATATCAAAACGGTTGAGCAGTGTGTGCAACTCATGAACAGCTTTCAGCGAATTGACTGCAGCAGCGTGTGATTGCTGCAATGATTTTTGTTCAAGTTTTTGATCCGCCCAATAACGGATTAATGCCAGATGGTGGGCGATGGATTTTCCAATTTCGGAGTGGCGGTTGTGAACAGCATTTATTTTTTGGATGGTTCGCCCAAGAAGAAGAAGGTTGATTCCGATCGACAGCGAGAGCAGCCACACAGGAAGGAAATTCAACAGATATCCCAGCAATGAAATGAGCGTGATGGCTGCAAATATCCATCGTCCAAATCGTACCAGCGGATCTTGCAGGAAGGTATACGTTTCATCGAGCCATTCTTGTGTTTGCGCTGCGGGAGATGGATTTTCCTCTTCACTCAGCCCTTGAACCCGGAATTGCACTAAGCGTTTCGGATTATGGGTAAGTTCCCGAATGATTTCTTGTTTTTCTGTAATTATTTCGATGGAGATTTCGGGCGACAGAAGTTGATGCGCTAGTCCAGCTCTTCCATCGGGTGTAAGCGTGCGGTTTAAGAAGTGCCAGAGGCTTTTCTTTCCGAAAAGATCCAGATCGTGAGCATACGGATGTTTGAGGTCGAGTAAATCGTTTCCAGTGTCTTTTCCTGAAGGAGCTCCGTCACAACTATCCAATTCGAGTTGAATAAG
>CALQRR010000275.1 GCA_943333015.1 Chitinophaga pinensis
CTACCTTCAAACGTTCACGCGTATTTATCTCAACGATCAGCTCCTTGGCGAAACCAATAATGCCTTTCGTCTTTGGTCGTTTCCCGTTCCCAAAAAACTGCTCAAAAAGCACAATGAACTTCGTATTCAATTTCGTCCGCCTCGTGAAGAAGTAGATGAACTCACACGACGGAAGTTTCCAATGCCCGCAGGAAACCAGGTCGATTCCATTAAAACGGCTCCCTTTATTCGTCAGCCACAGCAGGAATTTGGTTGGGACTTTTGTTATCCCGAAATCTATACGGGCTTTCGTGTATTGCCACAACTCATTGTGCACGCTCCGCAAGAATTACAATCGTTGCGTGTTGTAACGAGGTCAATCGCCTATGGAGACGCTCAGTTAGACATTCATCTCAAGGGAATTGCCTCCAAGAAAAAGCAAGTACTGCATCTTCAAATCGATACTTTAATCGAGCACATTCAATTAAAAAGCGGCGCTTTCGATACGCTTATTCACATGCAAATCCCCAAGGCTAAATTGTGGTGGCCAACTGGAATGAACGAAGGACCACAGCTATACACTGCGCAATGTTGGTTTGATAAAAACATAGCTGATAAGCAATCGTTTCGCTTTGGTGCCCGGATGATTGATTTAGAACAACAGCCCGATTCTGCAGGTGTTTCCTTTCTATTTAAGGTGAATTACGAGCCCGTTTTTGCCCATGGTGCCAATGTGGTGATGCCCAACGAAGCGTTTGAAGGAGACCGAATCGCTGGCTTATCCTCGAAGGAATTGCAGTATGTGCAATCGGCTGGATTTAACATGTTGCGCATTTGGGGCGGCGGAACCTATTTGCCGGAAGCCTTCTTTAATTGGGCGGATGAGCTCGGAGTGATGATTTGGCAAGATGCCATGTTTTCCTGTTCCTATTATCCGGTGGATGAAGACTTCCTGAATAACGTGAAACAGGAAATCGTCTATCAATCGGAGCGCCTAGCAAAGCATCCAAGTTTAGCACTTTGGTGTGGAAACAATGAAATCAATGTGGGAAGAAAGAATTGGGGATGGGAAACTACCTACCACTATAAAATCCCTCAAAAAAGCATGTTGGATTACGACTACATCTTTTTCTTTGAAAGCTTTCTTCCTGAAATCCTTCGTCAAACCTCCCTCGAAATCCCTTATCTCCCCTCTACGCCTGTTTCCAACTGGGGAAAATCATCTGAATTAAAAACCGGCGACAATCACGACTGGTCGGTGTGGCACGGTGAATATCCTGTGGATTCGGTGCTTACTCGCATTCCTCGTTTTATGAGTGAATATGGATTTCCGTCATTTCCTTCCATAGAAGTTTTAGAGGAAGCCTATGGGAAAAGTTTAAATGAGATTGATTTGCGCGATTTAGTGAAAAGCTACAAAGGGATTGGCTTACTCATTCGTTACCTCGACGAAAACGGATTGCCGCATAACACGAATCAGGAAATCATTGCCTCTTCTCAATATTTGCAAAAGCGGGTCTATGCTGCTGCCATCAAGGCGCATAAAAAGGCTGCTCCCTATTGCATGGGAACGCTCTATTGGCAATTGAACGAAGTTGCTCCGGTGATGTCTTGGAGTGTGCTCAATTGGGATGGTTCTCCCAAACAATCAGCAGGATTTTTCGAACCCTAAATCAAATCCGACTACCCGCATCTATCAAGCGATTGCCGCTTAAATCGTGCACGGCATAATTGAATCCGGGCTGCACACAATAGGCGCCAAATTGTCCCGCGGTGTTGAGGGCAATAAATCCCACTTGGATGTCTTTTATGCGGTGCTGTTGCTTCTTGTACACGCGCTCAACGGCTTCTTTACAGGCTTCTTCGGGTGTTCTTCCTTGGCGCATGAGTTCAACTACCAAATGACATCCGGCAATCCGAATCACTTCTTCTCCATGACCTGTTGCGGTTGCTGCTCCAATTTCTCCATCTACATACAAACCAGCACCAATTATGGGCGAATCACCCACGCGGCCGTGCATTTTAAACGCCATGCCGGAAGTAGTACAACAGCCCGATAAACGCCCTTGCGCATCGAGTGCAATCATGCCAATGGTATCGTGGTTTTCGATGTTTACTTTGGGTTTGTACTCCGATTTTGTCAACCATTCTTTCCACTCAGCTTCCGATTCGGGAGTCAGCAAATTGATTTTTGGAAAACCCTGCTCCAAGGCGAATTGCAAGGCGCCATCGCCCACCAACATGACGTGAGGCGTTTTTTCCATCACCCTTCGCGCCACCGAAATGGGATGCATGATGTGCTCCAAACAGGCCACCGAACCAATGTTGAGGTTTTCGTCCATGATGCAAGCGTCCAAGGTCACGCGTCCATCACGATCGGGTCTGCCGCCATAACCAACACTACGTTCTTCTGGGTCGGCTTCTACCACCATAACTCCGGCTTCCACTGCATCCAATGCATGACCGTTTTTCGATAAGATCTTCCAGGCCTCTTCGTTGGCTTTCAATCCAAATTTCCAGGTTGAAAGTACTATGGGTTTTTGCTGAACGAGTGGGGAAGAGGATTCGCTGAACGTTGCACCCATAGTCTCTTTTACAAAAGGTGTAATGCCCAATGCTGCCGTTCCGAGTATGCTAGATTTAAGAAAACCGCGTCGATTGCTTGCCATTATTCAATAAAGATTTCATCAAAAAAGATCCAAGAATTCTTGCCTGCTCCAGGATTTCCAGCTGGAATAAGTCCCGGGTTTTTAGCGCTAATGCGAATATATCGTGCATCAACCGGTTTGAATTTCATAATCTTGAAGCGAGGATTAGGTCTGATGGGAACGATTGTCGAGTATATAATGTCTTTCCACACGATATTATCCACAGACCATTCGAGTTGAATCTCCGATGGTTTGTATATCCAATTAGTAGGGTCATTTAGAGATCCAATTTCAGTCGTGCTAATGGTTTGTTTAGCACCTAAATCAATCGTTGCAATCATATCTTCACCGCTCCAGCCAAGCCATTCGCTATTAATACGTGGGAGCGCCCCTACAATTCCATCAACTAACGTAAAGCCGCCTTTTCCGGGATAGTGTTCCGAGGGAGCTTTTGCAAAACTCACTTGCTTTGCGCTTGCCAAACTACTTCGAATAAGCAAGCTGGATTCATAACGTGTTGAATCGTTTTCGTCCACCCAAACTCGAAACTGGATGTTCTTATCCATCAGTTCAATGGGTGCCACATATTCCATTTTAGCCCCATTGTTTTTCATTCCCGGCTTTGTGAGCTCGAACATCATTTTTTTACCCGGAATAGGAGGTATGGCTTCCACTTTCAACACGCCATTTTGAGCAACGGTAGACAATACAGGTCGTTGCCAGCTATGCGCCATATTTACATCCATCTTCTTTAATAAGACCGAGAATTCCGTTAGACGTTCGGTGAAGTGGATGTAATTGCGCGACGTTTCATTTGTCCAAAGCACCTCCGCCAATGCGCTCATCCGCGGAACAGCCATGTATTCTACATCGCGTGAAGTGTTGATGTATTCGGTCCAAACATTTCCTTGAGCACCTAAAATGTACGTACGTTCTTCAGCTGTGAGTTTTTCAGGCATAGGTTGGAAGCTATACACTTTTTCAAGTGTTGTATATCCGCCAATAGCAACAGGTTCTTGTCGTGGATTTCCTTGATAGTGATCGAAATAACAGTGCGAGCCGGGCGTCATAACCACCGGATGATGTAGGTGCGCTGCTTCAATTCCTCCTTCTGTTCCGCGCCAGCTCATAACCGCTGCATTCGGAGCCAATCCACCTTCCAAAATTTCGTCCCAGCCAATAATCTGTTTGCCTTTACTGTTGAGGTGTTTCTCAATCCGTTGGATGAAATAACTCTGCAAGGCCATCTCGTCTTTCAGGTTATTCTC
>CALQRR010000276.1 GCA_943333015.1 Chitinophaga pinensis
TGTAAGTATCGATAGGTTCCGTTTTGTCATCGGGTAGTTAAAATATTGGGTCAAATATAGTATTTCAAGGCAATGGCAACGTGTACGGTTTTATAGCACGACAAGTTTCTCAATTTTTTCGGCTGATTTACCATCGGGGGTTTTCACCCTCAAACGGTAAACATATACTCCACGACCGATGCGGTCTCCAAAGTCATCTCGTCCATCCCAAACAATTGGCTCTGAACGATAACCGTTGCTTACTTGGGTTGTGTTGATAGTCTTTACCACTTTTCCAGAAACAGTAAAAACCTGAATATCCACAGCCACAGGTACACCTGGTTGATTGTATTCATAAAAGAACTGCGTATTGGTGGTGAACGGATTAGGGTAATTCAACACATGATCCAAAGCTAGTTCTTCGGCCTTCACCACAACAAATTCTATGGTTACGGAAGATGAATTGTTGGCCACGTCCCACACTTTAAGGGTAAGTGTATGCGTACCTGGTTCCAAATTATTAAAGGGATAACGGATTGTTCCTTTTCGAAAATTATCCTGATCAGCCTCGTAGTAATCATTTAAAATAAACGGGGTACTTGTATTTCCATCCAAAATAGCGGAGATATCATGTCCAATACCGGTTCCTACTGTGTTTATCCCAATATCATCCTCCACATATGCTAGCATGTCCGGACTTTCATCGGTCATTCCTCCTGACACAAACTGATCATTGTTCATGTACAGGCGTATTTCAGGTCCGGTATTATCTGTCACAGGATTGCTGCTGAATCCTCCCACAATCAAACTGCTGTTATTGCCATGCGCATCATCCAGCGTTGTCGCGTGGCGGGCATAGTAACTAATTTTACCAGTTCCAAAATTGAATTGTATGTCTTGAGGGACAACAAAACTAAACGTAAAAAGACCGTTTGTAACAGTAGCAGGACCACGGAAAATAACATTGCGTTGCAACTTAAACGGCATGATGGGTGATGAAGGATCATTTCCCAGTGTGTAGTAGGTTGCTTCTTTATCGAAAACTGTTGGTATGACCACTCCATTGAAATTGGTCTGCACATTCCCGTTAACATCGTTTACCGAACCGGTAATAGTAATGAGATCTAGTGCCGACAGTGTATCGGTCATTGTTCCCGATGGATGGCCATTGATACTGGTCGTTTCCACTCTGAAATCGGGAAATGCAAGCATCATAGCTGGATCACCCAGCAGAGCAAAACTGCGATTATTGAAAGAAGATCCTGTTGTTGGAGCATTTTTTCCAATGCGCAGAATATCTCCTAAACGCAAGTGCTGACCAGATTGGGTAGCAAAAATAGTATCCATTACATTCCTGTTCAGATTGGCATTGGCAGAACTAAACGTTAAACGTACAGTCGTGAATAAGGCTATTCCACCACCGGTTGGATTCAACATCACGTATTCTCCAGCAGATGTAAATTCCGGATTATCGAAACGGCTGAACTCACAGGTTGCCGTCATAAATAAAGGCATGTTGTTATAGCTCTGCCATTCATTGATTTCAGGTATCGTAATTACACGCTCCAGAGCAAGACTTTGTTCACCGCCATGTCCGGCATAATTCATCATCAGTGCTCCACGTTCTACCCGGTTATCGATATCGATATTCACCTGAGGATAACGCTGGCCTCCTGCCCCACTTTCCTGCTGGTAGGCATCTAGGTATATTTTATCGATGTTGTACACCGGATAATTTTGTTTGATAAGCGCACTCACACTTTCAGCTTGCTTCACATGGTCATCTTGATCTTCGTCATCGGCTACAAAGGCAACAATATTCCGCCAATCGTTCATGCATTCGCGGGCAGTGGTGTAATGCGTGATTTTATTCACCATTTGATTGGCCTCATCGATCGTATTTACAGGAAAACGTCCAATGCCAATATCCAGTAATCCGGCACCTACGGATTGAATGTTTGTGCCTTCAGTGAGATCCATAAACCCGTAAAAATCATCGGAACAATAAGACCCAATCGGATTGATTGATTCTGAGGATTCATACGTGGGAATCCAGTTCTGATTGTTTGGGATTCGGAACCGCGGATCATAAGATCCATCTCCAAAAAGCATTAAGTATTTTGGAAGTTCCTCGGGAGATTCAGCACGGGTATAAAACATCCTGACAAAATTCCGAATCGCGGCAATGTCCTGAGCGCTAGAAGAAAATTCATTGTAAACCTGCTGAGGAGATGCAACAACGACATTCATTCCATCCACTTGACGGTGATGATTGGCAAGGTTTTCAGCAGCAGCTGTAAATGTAGGCGGCGCAATGATAATCATATCCACTTGCGCTGTTCCGTGAAGATTCTGATTATTTACTCCACCTGCGGCAATCGGTGACGGAAATGATCCCGAAGGATTAAATACAACATATTCACGAAGGGAATCAGCTGTCTGAAGGAATGAAATGACAGAGCCGTTGAGTGAATAATTTTGTTCTCGGACGGCATACTTATCAGTGACTTCCCACACTTTGAGTCCTGATGACGAGGCTGCAATTCGGTATTCGGCAATGTTACCGGCACCTGTCGCATCCTGAGATCTGAAAGTGACTTGTGAACCCGTAAACGAAAGTGACCGCTTTACATTAAATATGAGATAATCGATCCAACCAATACTGCCCGAAGTCTGACGTGTTACGCTTACATTGGCATTGGATAGACTCCCATTAACGGTAAAAATGCTTTCATTTTCCTTGGCATAGCTATCCAAATAACCAACACCCGAAAGCTGATTGACCGATTGACTAAAACCCTGACCGTTTACAGAAAGGGCAAATGTAGTAGGTACGGTATTGCGGGCCAGAAGATTACTGATGAGCTTATGAGGTCCTGAGGTTGATCCAGGAAACGTAAAATTGAACGAAAATGAATTGGTGGTTTCCATACGGTTACCAAACCAACGTCGTCCAGATTTCAGGAAATTTTCCTCCTCATTTTCGACAAATCCAAAATCATCAAACACATCAATAATGTTTGTAGCAGTAGCAGAGGATTGCCCTTGCGGTGCGATTCGTATACCTGGACCTGAATCTATATTAATAAAGTACCAAGCGGTATCGCTGTAAATATTTTTTGCCTGTTTGAAAATTCCTTTCACGGCATCGTAGGCCCAATTAACAGGTCCTCTGGCATAAAAGAGGACAAAATCTTGATCATCTAAAGTACCATCGGTTTCGCCTTGCACATACACCGCATTTTCTGCAAGATCATCCGGATAATAGATGTTGTTTCGTTCTGGAAGCATGGCGCCGCCGTTTCCATAAATACGAATATTGCGGGGATCGATGGAAGTATTGATCCCCATGGCTGTCATTTGTTGCTTGGTGATCTTATGTATGCCAGAACCGGTGACACCAATTTTGTACCAGTTACCGGATGAAAGTACCGATGATGTGGTTAATGACTTAGAACGTCCTACGGGAGAGCTGCCGGGCACTGTGGTAATTTTCAAACTGAATGAAATCAGTTTTTCGATGCCTGCATTTCCATTGCGAAAAGGCAAAATCCGGAATTCAACAAAAGGGACTTTTTTTTCATAAACGGTTGCAAAAACCAGTTCCGGTTCCGCTAAAACCTTCATCCCTTTGGGAATTAACGCTTGCTCCGCTGATGATAGCGGTGCAAATTGAAGATTGATCAGTTCACATTGCCCAACCTGAGCATTTTTTCCAATCGGAAATACTTCTCTATAATAAGGAAGTTCGTTTTGTTCACCGCCATATTGAGCCCCTTCAAAACGAATCATCTTTTTTACATCGTATTGTGAAATACGAATTTCACCGGGGGAGGTCCACGATAACGAACGCTGAATCTGGAGATCTTGTGCAGAAATCTGAAACGTATGAACAAATAAAA
>CALQRR010000277.1 GCA_943333015.1 Chitinophaga pinensis
GCCCCAGTTAAGAGCTCCCCCTCTGCTGCCACGAAGTGAGCCCTTTTCGATAGGGATCACTTCGTAGCGGGAAGGAGACCACATAGTGGCAAGTGGGCCTGTGGTGAGGTGAGGTGTTTTATGCGAAGTGAATGAATTCAAGAATGCCAACCGGAGAAACCTCTCCTCTCCTCGAGGAGAGGGGCCGGGGGTGAGGTGCCTAGAGAGAGGGGATGTACTTGGAGTGCAGTCTCAATCATATCCTCCTTTTCGGTATTTTCGCCCCGCAATAAAGGCAAAACCTCTTTCGCCCATGAAACGGATTCTTATTACAGGCAGCAACGGATTACTCGGACAAAAACTCGTGTATGCAAGCGTAGGCCGCCCCGGCATCGAACTCATCGCAACTGCCATAGGAGAAAACCGGCTCATTCTCAAAGAAGGTTATACCTATGTTCCAATGGACATTGGCAACAAAGCCGATGTAGACAGTGTGCTGGATAAATTCCGTCCCGATGTGGTCATTAACACCGCAGCCATGACCAATGTGGATGCCTGCGAAACAGACAAAGAAGGCTGTGTGCTGCTCAACATTACTGCGGTGGAATACCTGGTAGAGGCGTGCAACCGAATCAACGCTCACTTCATCCACCTCTCCACCGACTTTATTTTTGATGGTGAAAATGGTCCCTACGATGAAGAGTCGGAACCCAATCCGGTCTCTTATTATGGCTGGTCAAAAGCTGAAGCAGAACGCATTGTCAAAGAAAAATCCAAGGACTGGGCCATCTTGCGCACCATTCTCGTGTATGGAGTTGTTGACCACATGAGCCGTTCCAATGTGGTGCTCTGGGCAAAAGGTGCGCTCGAAAAAGGTGCACCCATCAACGTGGTCGATGATCAGTTTCGGATGCCAACCTTGGCCGAAGATCTCGCCGAAGGCTGTCTGCTCACCGCCGAAAAACATGCAAACGGCATCTTCAACATTTCCGGCAAAGACTACATGAGTGTGCTCGAACTCGTGCATCAGGTAGCCGATTTTTACGGATACGATAAAAGTATCATCCATACCGTTTCCTCCAGCACGCTCAACCAGCCTGCTAAACGCCCACCCAGAACCGGATTCGATTTGAGTAAGTCGGAACGCGTTTTAGGATACCACCCGCACAGCTTCCGCGAAGGACTTGCCGTACTCGATCAGCAAATAAAAAAATCCAATACACCGTCCTAGCCGTTTTCAAACGTATATAAACGTTTAACAGACGACTATTCCCAATGGGCTTTCAGATGTTTGTACCAAATCGCTGGTATGAAAACACTGATTCGAGAATTCCTGTATTATTCCCGCACTGAACAGCGGGGCATCATTGTGCTGGGAACGTTGGTGTTATTGGTCATTGCTTTTAGAATCTATCTGCGCGTTTCGGCCAACAATGAAATCATCATTCCACCGGAAGAATTTCAAGCAATCAGGCAATGGGTGGCGCAACAGTCCAAACAAGATTCTATTCTTCAGGAAACACGCTCGTTTAAGCGTCCGGAGAAAAAGAAGCTGACAGTAACCGAATCCTTCCATCCAAACATCCTCGAGCAAAAAGACTGGATGGCCCTCGGATTTTCAGAAAAAGAATCACTATCCATTCTGAAATTCCGTTCGAAATCGGGAGGTTTTCGGTATAAAGAGGATCTTCAAAAACTCTTTTGTATGACTGAAGAACGCTATGCTGTTCTTGCTCCATTTGTATTATTACCCGCTAAACCCGAATATTCCGATAAGAAATCCAGTTTCCCGTCCAGCAAACACAGTCGTCCTCCGGGAATACTGGAAATCAACCAGGCCGATTCACTCCAACTCATTACACTCCGTGGAATCGGTCCGGGATGGGCGCGTAGAATCCTCAAAAGACGTTCGCAATTGGGAGGATTTTACACACTCGATCAATTGCTGGAGATCAAAGGATTGACGGATAGTTTGCTCACCACACTCCGACCTTTCCTAAAAATAGACACCACGCGCATTCAAAAATTAGACATCAATCACATACCGCTGGAAGAAATTCAGAAACACCCGTATTGTTGGTATGGCGTGGGCAAAAGCATTGTAAATTACAGGCTTCAACACGGACCATATAAAACGGTGGATGAGCTGAAAAAGATTTACACCCTTCGGCCTGAAACGTTCGAGAAACTGGTTCATTATGTAACCATTGAATGACCATACAAGAGAGAGTTAAAGCAACCATACGCGACGTTCCTGATTTCCCTAAACCGGGAATTTTATTCAAAGACATCACCCCCATTCTGGAAAACCCCGTCCTCTGCCGGGAGATTACACTTGAGCTTACAAAAGCATTCCACAACATGGAAATTGACGCAGTTGTTGGTGTCGAGAGCCGTGGATTTCTGTTTGGAATGCTGCTCGCGCAATCATTGAATGTTCCGTTTGTCCCGGTGAGAAAAGCCGGAAAACTTCCCTACGAAACCATTCAACATTCCTACACGCTCGAATACGGTGAAGCCACCGTTGAAATGCATGTGGGAGCGTTAAAACCCGAATGGAATGTGCTCGTTCACGACGACCTGCTCGCAACCGGCGGTACTGCTGTTGCGGCAGCCGAATTGATTATGAAACAACAAGCGCATGTTGCTGGTTTCTCATTTCTGATCGAACTTGGATTCCTGAAAGGCCGCGATTCATTGCTCCGTTATGCACCAATTGTTGATTCCCTCCTTACGTATTAAGCTCCCCGCATACATCCTGAAGCTGGTATGCGCCCTGTGTCTGATTCTTTCCGGGAGCACCATCGCACGTGCGCAAGCGCCGTTTGGATTTCAACGCAATCTGTCCATTCCGGTTTTCGATTTCAATGACTCCAACCCTCTTCCCAATGCCTGGGCGGGTGGTTTCAATGCGCCGCAATTCAACGAATGTGATTTGAATGGCGATGCCCTGCTGGATTTGGTCGTTTTCGAAAGAACGGGAAATAAATTACTCTGCTTTCTGCGAACATCGACGGGAGATTCATTTCAATACGCACCCGAATATCAAGGAGCTTTCCCCTCCTTACACGATTGGATGATTCTCCGTGATTATGACATGGACGGTAAAACAGACGTGTTCACGTCTGGAGGAAATGGCATCCGTATTTTCAGAAACACATCAACCGGTTGAGAAACAACCAGTTTTACCCTCATCACCGATCTGCTCTACTCCGATTATGGAAATGCATTGCTGAACCTGTTTGTCAGCCCAGTCGATATTCCTGCCATCGATGATATAGACAACGACGGAGATCTCGATATCCTCACGTTTTATATCCTTGGCACCTGTGTCGAATATCACCGGAATCTTTCCCAGGAACTTTTCGGCCACTCAGATTCTCTGAGGTTTCAATTGGAAAGCAGCAACTGGGGGAATTTTACAGAAAGCAGTTCTGACAACAGTGTTAACTATAATGACAGCTGCGGCCGCAATGCCGGTGTTCGTCACTCGGGCTCCACACTTCTACTAGACGACATTGACCAAGACGGTGATCAGGATTTACTGCTGGGCGATGTTTCTTATCCCGAATTGCTCTGTCTCATCAACGCCCCTGCAGCAGGAATCGACCGGATGATTCCTATGCCCGCATCGTATCCCACGGTGCTAAACGGTTTTTCCGTTCCCATTTTTCCAGGGGCATTTCGCATTCATGCCAACGGTGATACATTTCCGGACCTCGTCATTGCTCCAAATACTGAGCTACAATCACTCAATAAAGGTCGAGTAGCGCGGATGTATCCTTCCGATGGAAGTACTTTCAATTTCACCTTACCGGAAACACCTTTTCTCAGTCACGAGCAACTCGACTTTGGCCGTAGCGCTTACCCGTGTTTCATCGACAATGAC
>CALQRR010000278.1 GCA_943333015.1 Chitinophaga pinensis
GAAGATCTCTCCGAATACTTGAACTTGAAAGCGTGTAATACCCCTTAATAATATTATCATCATCAGCGAGAACGAAACAGGCTGAAATTCTTCTTTTAACATCTTGACTTGCTTGTCTATGGATATAGCCGTTGAGTAAATCCTTTTTGCAATCAAAATTCTCTTTTACATGTATGGAGCTTAAGACATTGGTTATATAAGTATTATCCATTTAATTTCTTAATTAACTTGCTATACTTTGAAGCGGCCAATTGCAGTGATGTATTGGGTTCAATTTCTTTTGTTATGGCATCAAAAAATACTTCTTGGTCTCTTTTTGATGCCAATACTGTATTATGCTTTTCAATTATCAGTGTCGATTTCTCCATCAGAACATGTATAACCTAATCTGTTAAGTTCCTGAAACCGCCTAATTGTGCTGCATATTCGAAAAGATCTTTGTGCTCTTTAGGAAGTCGGGTATCAAATCTTGCTTTATCTATTGTTTTCATGGTAGTGCGATGATCGTCCAATGGTTGCATAGTCGAATGTACGGAGATTTTCCGTACAAATGAATTTACGGAGATTTTTTTCATAGGTTACCTGTTAATCAGAATGTTTGTGAATGATTATCGCATACTCCCACCTACCCGTTAAATCTTACCTTATTGAGAAAACGTTCTTCATTTTCCTGAAAGATTTCCTGCATTTTTGTATTTCCAATTCTCACTATGCGTCTACTATCCAGCTTCCTTCTGCTTGCCGTTTCCACCTTTACCTCGGCACAGATGTTTCACCTCGAACAACCTTCGTCCAGCTTCTCCCCTGCAGATGCCGCTGCACTAGACAGCCGAAGCGATAGCATCGACATTGTTCACACGCATATCAACATCGATTTTAGCAGTTTGCCTGTTACCACATTGCAGGCGGCGTGTTTGGTAAATTTCAGTGCACGCGTTGATGGCATTTCGTCCATCACGCTCGATTTGGAAGGTCTTACCGTCGATTCGGTAAAACAAGGCGATGAGCTCGTGACGTTTTCACATACTGGAAGTAAACTCCGCATCAGTCTGCTGTTTCCCCTGCAAACAAACGGCAACACCTCCGTCAACGTATTTTACCATGGCACGCCCATAAACGATGTATCGGGGTTTGGAGGCTTTAGCTTTTCGGGATCGTATGCCTACAACATTGGCGTTGGCTTTGCCTCCGATCCACATAACCTTGGTCGCGTTTGGTTTCCCTGCTTCGATAATTTCATAGAGCGCTGCACCTTCTCACTCAGTGTAAAAACACCAGCCAACCTGAGTTCCTACTGTGGCGGTATACTGGAATCGGACACGGTGGATGCTGGTTTCCGCAGCCGGCAATGGACCCTCAACCAGGAAATCCCAAGCTACCTCGCCTCGGTGGCTGTTGCTCCTTACACTGAAGTCAATTTCACCTATAACAGCCTGCTCAATCCACAGCTCAACGTAAAGCTGGCCGCCGTTCCAGCCGATACCACCTCCATGAAAAATGCCTTCGTCAGTCTGGAGCCTATTTTTCATTTGTTTGAAGAACATTTTGGACCATACCGCTGGGACCGCATTGGGTATGTGATGACGCCCTTCACTGCCGGTGCTATGGAACATGCCACGAACATTGCCTATCCGCGTGATCTTCTTTCAGGTGGCGCCACTTCCAACCAACACATCATGGCACATGAGCTTTCCCACCATTGGTTTGGCGATTTGGCTACCTGCCGCACCGCTTCCGAAATGTGGCTCAACGAAGGATTTGCCTCCTACACCGAACGCCTCTTTGATGAATGGCTCATTTCCCGCGCAACATACAACACCAACGTGCGTAGCAACCACCGCGAAATGCTCCAACTCTGTCATGTCAAAGATGGCGGATACTGGCCCCTGTCCAATGTGCCACACGCTTACACATATACGACAAGCACCTACAACCGTCCTTCGGATATCATCCACTCCTTGCGTTCTTACATGGGCGACAGTCTGTTTTTTGTAGGAATAACCCATTACCTCAACACCTACACCTTTAAACATGCCACTTCCAACAACCTGCGCGATGCGCTGGAAGCAAGCACCGCAGTTCCGCTACACGATTTCTTTGCCGATTGGGTCGACACACCCGGATGGGGACAGTTCGCGGTCGATTCGATGATCATTACCGGTGGCATTGGTAACCGGATTTATTACAGCCAGAAGTCGGCCGGCAACACCCATACCTATTCCAATGTACCGTTTGAACTCAGTTGCCGTGGGAGCAATTTCGAGCTCTTTACCACACAGGTCCTGCTCAGCGGACCGAATGGCTTTGTAGACGTTACCGTTCCATTTGATCCAGTATATGCCACATTGAACCGCAACGAAGCCATTTCGCAGGCCGTAACAGCCGAGGAACGGTTCATTAAAACGACCGGCAATGTGAACTGGAGCAATGCACTCTTGGAAGTCAACACCGCTCAGGTTTCCGATTCTGTTCTCTTGCGCGTAGAGCATCATTGGGTGGCCCCCGATCCGATTAAACAGCCCTTTGCCGTTTACCGACTCAGTCCAAACCGCTTTTGGCGGGTAGATGCTGTGCTGCGCGATGGCTTCAAGGCCAGCGGAAAATTCACCTACAACGGCCGCACAAGTAGCACTTCCAGCGGTTGGCTCGACAATGAACTCATCACCGATGAAACCAAACTGGTGTTGCTCTACCGTCGCAACCGGGCCGACGACTGGCAGCCGATTACGGCCACTCAAAATGTATTTTCAAGCACAACAGATAGGTTTGGGAATTTTTTGGTTGATAGTCTGATTTTGGGAGAATACACCTTTGCAGAAGTGGACAGTAGTTTGGGGATACCTGTTTTACATCAGGCCGAAAACACCAGCCTGAAACTGTTCCCCAATCCGGCCAGAACACAGATTTCGCTTACATGGGAAAAAGAAGACATGCGTTATGCGGAGTTATTCGATCTCAGTGGACGGAGCTTGGGTCGCTTGATGATCCCAACAGGTATGCGTGGCTGGGTTTTTCCGGTGGAGCACCTTGCTGCAGGTACGTATGTGATGCGTTTGCAAGCGAAAAACGGACAGTTCATGCAAGGCAAAGTGATGGTGGAGCATTGATAAAAATCCTTGAATTTTCTTCAACAAAAGCAGCATATAGGTAATCCAGTTCAATTTCCCGCGTGAAGGATAGCAGTGGAAAACCCGGAGTCCTTCCGACGCAGGAGGAAGGGGGAGGATTTGCAACGGATAGCCTGACCCGAAGCCCGTGAAGCACAGCGGAACGCGCGACAGGGGCACGCCCAAAATCCAACCGAAGCCAGGCGTTTGATCCTGCCATTTCCAAGAAATGTGATAGCATTAAACGTTTGTGCATGTTTACACTCAGAACCCGGTCTGCTAATTAGATCCTATGCGCTATTTCTTGTTGCTTTTGTTGTCTGTTTCGGTGCATGTGCACGCTCAAACTTCCCTCGGCTCGTCGGAATTCAGTTTGCGCAATGTCGACAACCGCATGATTTCCTTTGATTCCTATCCCGAAGCGCGCGGGTATATCATTGTGTTTACCTGCAACCATTGTCCGTTTGCCAAGCTGTACACCGAGCGACTCAATGCCCTCAATGCCCGGTATGAAAAGCTTGGAGTTCCGCTCCTGGCCATCAATTCGATGGATACGTTGCTCTATGAAGACGAAGGGTTTGACCGCATGCAGGAAAAAGCAGCACGCGAAAAATTCACGTTCCCGTATTTGCAAGACAAGCTCCAGCTGGCCGGCAAATTCTTTCAAGCCAAACATACACCGCAGGTTTTTGTAGTCTGGAACGAACAGGGCAAACGCGTCATAAAATACACCGGCGCCATCGACGATA
>CALQRR010000279.1 GCA_943333015.1 Chitinophaga pinensis
CGCGGTTCCGTTTGAATAAAACGCTCGATTAATTGTTCTGCCGGAGCTAGTTCTGCAGCAGGTTCAATGCCGCTTTCGCTTTCCTCGAGCTCAAGAGATCCAACAACCGGTGTTTCCTGTGTCAGCTTTTTCAACCAAAACGAAAAGCTGTGACGCCCTTCCGGTTCTGCATGCGAAATGGATGCAGCTGGAATCTCAACCTGTTGCTCATTCTCCACAACTTCTTCGACCAACAGAACAACCTCCATCTGGGACTGCGCTTCCTCTTCTTGTTCCCGCTGAATTTCAGGATAGGTTAATATTTGAGAGAGGATATCCGCCTCGACGGGTAAAGGTAGTTCAGCGTCAATCTTGGGTTGAAGCGCCTCTTCGGCCCCGTCCTGAAAATCATTCTTATCAATTAATTCAGAAGTCGGCTCAGTGGTTTTTTTCTGAATCGCTTCTAACGCCACAGTTTGTTTGTGTGGCGAATGGATAAGTTGATACAGGTGCTTCCGGTCTCCGGAATGAAGGGCTGCATCCTTGAGCGATTCGGGAAAACGAATTTCCTTGGTTTGCGAAAGGGCAAGTGCATGTAAAATGTAAGCGCCCTGAAAATACGGATACAGGTGAATCACCTCTTCCAATTCTTTCCCTGCTCCTGCAGGCAATTCATCCGGATGAAGGACGCATTCCAGAAATTCGGCCCGCTTCATTACCAGTTAATTAATGCTTTGTTGAAAATATCCTGGATCAACTGCTGATTCACCTCTCGAATCAATTCCGTTTCAACAGAAACAAGGTTTTGTGTGCTAGGGAAATCTACAAAACGCGAGAAGCTAGTATCAAAGTCTTTGGTTGGCTCCAATGTATTGGTGAATTTAACATTCACGGTTATAGTCAGCCTGTTCGTAGATGCCGTTTGATTACTCACTCCAACCGGACCAACCCGGTAATCGGTGATTGCGCCTTCCAGATGTAAATCGCCTCCTTTTTGAACTAGGGCCAATGGACTTTGTGATTGAAAAAAATTACGCAAATCCTCCGTGAACGACTGACTCAACGTAGGTTGAACCAGTGCTGCATTGTTAGGAAAAAACGCAATTGAAATCGTCTTCGCTTCCCCATAATTTCCACCGGAAAGCGAAAGCTTGCACGCGGATAAAATCACCAAAAAAAATAATGTGACTATTCGGAAGTTCTTCATCTTACAGGTTAATTCCGTATTCTTTGATTTTGCGGTACAACGTACGTTCAGAAATACCCAATTCCTTGGAGGCGTTTTTTCGTCGTCCGCGGTATTTTTCCAAGGCTTTGATGATCAGCTCTTTTTCACGGTCTTCCAAAGAAAGACTTTCTTCCTCCACTTCAACATGTTCTGTGACCGGAGGATGAGAAGGTGTTATGTAGGGCGAAGAAGGTGAAGAAGCAGGCGCGGGAGAAGATGCCGCTGATTGATAATAAGGCGTTTGCTGAATATCCGTATAGAGTTTGTTGATCAGTTGGGCGTTGTTTTCCTGAAAATGCTGATCCGTTTCTCCGTTTTGCAACATGTTCAACATGAGTTTTTTCATGTCAACCATATCTTTCTTCATATCAAACAACACTTTGTACAGGATTTCGCGCTCCGACATATCACTTGAGCCATCCTGACGAACCAGCGCAGGGACCATGCTGCCATGCGGACCAGGAAGATAACGCGCCAACACTTCGGCGGATACATTCCGCTCATTTTCAATAATGGAAATCTGTTCTGTAACGTTCTTTAACTGACGCACATTGCCCGGCCATCGGTATTTCATCAATACCTGTTGCGCTATTTCATCCAATCGAATAGAAGGCATTTTGTATTTATCCGCAAAATCGGCGGCAAACTTTCTAAAAAGCAGCACAATGTCATTGCCACGCTCCCGAAGAGCAGGAATAATTATGGGAACTGTATTCAAACGGTAATATAAGTCTTCCCTGAATTTGCCTTTTTCAATCGCTTCCGGAATGTTCACGTTCGTGGCCGCCACAATGCGAACATCTGTTTTCAATACTTTGGAAGAGCCAACCTTGATAAATTCGCCGGTTTCCAAAACGCGAAGCAATCGTACCTGCGTCTGAAGCGGAAGTTCAGCTACCTCATCCAAAAATATTGTTCCGCCGCTGGCAACTTCAAAGTACCCCTTTCGTGCTTCATTGGCTCCAGTAAAAGAACCTTTTTCATGTCCGAAAAGTTCTGAATCAATGGTTCCTTCAGGAATAGCTCCGCAGTTCACCGCAATGAACGATCCATGCTTTCGGGTTGAAAAACTGTGGATCACTTTCGAAAAAACCTCTTTCCCTGTACCGCTTTCTCCAGTGATAAATACCGTAAGATCAGTAGCCGCAACACGCCATGCGGTATCAATGGCCCGATCGAGCGCTGCCGAAGAGCCAATAATTCCGAAACGGTTTTTAATATCCTGAATATTCATGTTGAGCAGTATTAATGTCCGGGAGCAAGGCCTGTGGCTTTGCCTAATAAAGTTGCCTGCGTACAATCATGAATCAGTACATCCACCAAATCTCCAGCTTTATAAAGCTCTTTTGGGAAAACGACAACCTTGTTCTCAGAACTTCTGCCGGAAACGAAATCAGCCGATCGCTTGGAATCTCCTTCTACCAGCACGCGAACTGTTTTGCCAATGTCCCGGGTGTTACTTGCCGTTGACAGTCGGTTTTGAACCTGAATGATTTCAGACAAACGACGCGCTTTAACATCCTCGGGAATATCATCAGAATATTTCCGTTCAGCAAGTGTTTTCGGGCGTTCTGAGTATTTATACATATAGGAAAAGTCAAAATCCGACCATTCCATTAAACTCATTGTTTCCTGATGCTGTTCCTCCGTTTCAGAACAAAATCCGGTAATAATATCGGATGAAATTCCACACCCAGGAATGATCTTTCGAATCGCTTTTATTCGCTCCATATACCATTCGCGAGAATAGCCACGGTTCATCTTTTCCAATAAATCGGTATTGCCTGATTGAACCGGTAAGTGAATGTAATTGCAGATGTTGGGATACTTTGCCATGGTTTCTAAAACCGCATCCGACATGTCCTTAGGATGGGAGGTAGAAAAACGAATCCGCATTCCGGGTGATGCAACCGCCACCAATTCAAGTAATCGAGCAAAGCCGACCGAATGCTCTAGTTCATCCGAGGTATACTGCTCTTTTTTCAGTCCGCCACCGGCATACAAATAGGAATCAACATTCTGACCCAACAAGGTTACTTCGCGATACCCATTTTCGAACAATCCAACAACCTCGTTCACAATTGTTTCAGGATCACGACTTCGTTCCCGGCCGCGCGTAAATGGAACGACACAAAACGAGCACATGTTATCGCATCCACGCGTAATCGAAACAAACGCCGTTACACCATTTCCCCCTAAACGAACAGGTGAAATATCAGCATAGGTTTCTTCTTTCGACAATATTACATTGATCGCTTTGCGACCATCTTCCGCTATAGAAATCAAGTTGGGAAGATCCCTGTAGGCATCCGGCCCAACAACAAGATCGACCAGTTTTTCTTCCTCGAGCAGCTTCGATTTAAGTCGCTCTGCCATGCAACCTAAAACCCCAATGATTAAATCGGGCTTGCTTTTTTTAACTTTATTATACTCTGTCAATCGCTGTCTAACGCGCTGTTCGGCATTATCCCGGATTGCACAGGTGTTGACAAAAATTAAATCGGCCTCCTCCATTATTTTAGTTGTGGAAAAACCTTCTTTAATGAGAATAGATGCAACGATCTCGCTATCGGCAAAATTCATTGCACACCCATAACTCTCCAAAAACATTTTTTTGCTTTTGACCGTATTGGTTTCTGCTGAAAGCA
>CALQRR010000280.1 GCA_943333015.1 Chitinophaga pinensis
CCAAATAAATACCGACAAGGTGGTTTTGGGGCCGCTACGTGGAAGTGAAAATACGGATCGCACGTGCTTCCAATCGGCGGTATCCCGTTTGAGCGCTTCCAGAGAAATGTCTTTGTAGTAGTTGCTTACCCCGTTCTCCTCGAGCGAAACAACCAAGCGACTTTCGGGTATTAATTCAGGATGCAAGACATCCATATCGACAATGAGCATGTTTTCCTGTTTTTCGAACAGGGCAGTAGGTGCCGTTTTAAACGTTGGTCCGTATTCTTTATCCGGCGCTGTAAATCCAGAAAAACGTCCTTCAAAAACAGGCTGGATGGTTGAATCGTTGTGTTGCCATCGCGCATCGGGCTGTTGTTCAAAATCTTGCCG
Organism: Chitinophaga pinensis; assembly: GCA_943333015.1. GTDB lineage: Bacteria > Bacteroidota > Bacteroidia > M30B66 > M30B66 > CALQRR01. Next base: position 373 of record CALQRR010000280.1, read on the forward strand.
GACATGTAAAACCGGTGTTTTTAGGTTCAAGCCAAGAAAGTCGAACAAACTGCGATCGTGCTTCCTACCAGCGCGTTTGTAAATGCTCACCGGTCCTAAATCAGCTATGCGGTCAATTTGTTGGATAATTTCCGGGTAATTGGAATAGATATCACTCATAAACCAATTGTCTTGAATGATTAAATAATCGTAGGGCCAGTTCATAGCCACCTGCAAATTTTCGGTCGATGTGGTGACGACTACAAAGCCTTTGCGCTGCATGCGGATAAACGGGATGTTGGGCGCTTGAGTATCGAGTACAAGCAGTTTGGAAGAACGGGAAATGCCGATTGAATCGAGTTTCAGATCCATGCCCTGATAATCCCACACCATGGAAGCCGATTTGTCCCAATGACCGGTTACTCGTTTTTCTTTTTGAGTTTGATAGGTGAGCGCTGTCATGCCGATAACCAACACAACGCCCGTCCAGACACCCGTTGCGGCAGGATGCTTTTTGAAAAGCGGCTGCAAGAGCCGGATGAGGAGAACAAACAGCAGGACAACAGGCAGGTAAAACGTATCGATGAAGTAATAATCATGTGCCCGAAATTGTTGGAGCATTGCCACAAGAAAGCATACACATCCCAGCAGGTTGATACCGAAAAACAGAAAAAGCAGCTTAACGGTATGGTCGGTAAATGCTGTTTTTTGTTTGATCTGATAAAGCGCCACCGGCAGTAAGAGGATTAGAAGCGCATATTGGATGGCATTCAGGTAATGAAAGGTCCAGCTGTGATAAACGTCTTTAAAAATGCTGATGGCTTCCTCTATGCTCTCTGCGGGTTTAAGAACGTTGAGGAATAATGATCCATAGGTTTTTCGGAGATGCGCATTGAGTAGGAGGTAGGCCGCCAGAAATCCGAATCCGGCAGCGATGCCTAGTAGGTGTTTAACATTGATCTTTTTCTGGACAAGCATACGCAACACTTCCATGCCGGCAACAGCTAGCAGGGGAATGAGAAAAGTGGTGCGACACGCTGCTGCGAGCGTGAGAAAGAAAATAGCTGTGTAAAAGGAACGGGCGACTTCTTGTTTTCGGTGGTAGAAATAGAAGTATAATCCGATGATGCTACAGGCCAAGGCGGGTATTCCGGGAAGAAATCCATCGAGGTAATACATCCACACGGGCGAAAGCGCCGCAAAAACGGTGGTAAAAACGGCTGCGTTGTAGCTGTTGCCGATGAGTCGTGATAGTTTGAAGAGATACAGCAGACCGATGATTCCGAAAAGTAGCTCGTACAGCCGAAATATCCAGGGATCGCGCGTGCCGAATACGTTCATGAATCCGGCAATGATGTATTCATGAATGGGGAAATCGACCGCGGTGATGCTTGTTTTTCCGGGAATCTGAAACTCACCGGGAAACTGCGTATTCATCACATAGGTTTGTGGATGAAACAGGTCGAATCCGTTATCAAGAAATCCCAGAGCAATGGCATACCGGTCCGATTGCGCCCAGGCATGTGTATACAATGGGAATTCGTTGATGTGACTAAGATGAAAAAACAGTCCGAGAACGAAGACTAGGCTGAAGATTCCACTTTTTTCTTTCCAATTCATGAGCAGCAGGCGATGGCGAAAGGTAGAAAATCGTTTGCTGTCATGGGTGATCAGTCACATTTCCGTCAGCATCCATCACCAGAAACGGATTCCAGGCAATTTCCCAAAGATTGTCTTCCGGATCGGCAATATAGCCCCGATAGCCGCCCCAGAAAACACTTTCGGGTTGTTTGATTGCTTGTGCTCCTTTGGAAGTTAGTTCTGCAAATACGGCATCTACTTCTTCTTTGGACGTGAAATTAATAGCCAGACTGCTCCGCTTAAACCCTTTTCCGTCGTTAACTACACCGGCATCTTCAGCTAATTCATCGGCAGGATATAATCCGAAAATGAACCCATTCAGACGAAAGAACGCAATGCCTTCTTGGGCATTCATGATGTTCCATCCGAATACATCGGTGTAAAAGCGTTTCATGCCTTTGAAATCGTTCACACCAAGTGTGATAAAACTAAGACGCTGATTCATAGTGGAGGATTTGCAAACTTTTCCGCAAATCTATCCATTCAGAATCTTTCTGACGCAAATTATTCAACCAGCCTCAGGAGAAAACATGCAGGTTTGTTCCGCTCAGTTCGGTGGTAAATTGTTGCAGGGCCTTGTTGGTTGGCCCGCTCTGGACAGTGCCTGAGTTACTGAAATTAGCACCGTGACTAGCACAATGAAAGCGATTGTTTGCTGCTTGATATTGAACGTTTGTTCCTTCGTGCGTGCATGCTGCAGCAACGGCAATGTATGCTCCTGCGGAGGTTCGCGCTACAATTACACCTTTGGTAATAAGAAAACCGCCATTGGTGTTTAACGCCGCGTTGGCTGAACTTGTCAAGTCAAGTGTAAAATCGACTGCTGATGTTTCTGTTTTTTTACAACTGCTCAAACAAGAAGCAACAGCTATTCCGCCAGCTGAAATGCCAAGTATTGAAAGGAATTCTTTTCTGTTCATGGAGTATGTTTGAAGCTGTTTAAATGAAGAACGGATCCGCTCAACGCTTCAAAGACGCAGAAGAATGGTTTTCAGTTGCGTTTGATTTGCAATTATCAGATGGTTCATTCAGAATCATCTGCTGCAGGCTGCTCCATCCATCCCCGGTGGAATTTGACGGTGCATCATTTCTCCGTTTGAATTGCGCAGGTTTCATAACGCTGTTTTTACAGATTCAAATCTGCAACTTGATGGACACAGAGGCTTCCATCGCATTTACCAAAGCAGATAATTCAATCAGTGAGTTTAACCCCAAGATCTAATTTAAAAAGAGAATCACTGGAAGAGGCATGCCGGGAAACGCTTTTTTCGCTTGCTCGTGCAATTCTGCAATGTATTCCCGTGCCTGGTTGAGGTCATCGGCCTGAAATAAAAACAGCACTTCTTCTTGATCATCGGCATTTTGCCAGAGGTGTTCCAGTGTCATTCCACGTTCCGCATGTTCGGCAGCATCCGAGAGCAATACCAATTCAATTTCATCCAATTTCACCCCGCGTAAACGGGCTAGTACATGCGCCATGTTTATCCGATTAAGTTCAGCCCGCAATATAGAAAATGCGCACGTGTTTGAAGACTTATTTGGGCGTGTCCTTCACCCCATGCGCTTTCGCTCCTGGGACTCAGGTCGGGCTTTCGGCTATACGCCGCTCCCGATAAACATCGGGCGCGTGGTGCCGCCTCAATCCCTCACGCGGTATTTTTCGGCATCAATTATTCCGTTCCATTTAAACCTAAATGTAGGAAGCTGTTGTGTATTAATAAACGACTTTGAAATACTGAGTTTGACGTGCATTGGAGAACTGCAGTATATAAACACCTCTGTTTTTTAGTTGAAACGAACTGCCAGATCCTTGTATGTTTTCAGATCGAAGTAATCGGCCATCCATACTAA
>CALQRR010000281.1 GCA_943333015.1 Chitinophaga pinensis
TCGACACCGAGCGAATTAACCTGAACATGAGTGCACCGAACCGTGCAGGGATTTTGCTTCCTGATGCCGACACCAGTGATAAAGATGAAGATTTGCTGATGCTGGTTATGCCAGTGATGCTGAACAACTAATTTTTTACTGAGGCCGGTTTTATACCGGCCTTTTTCATTTCAACCCCATTCAACCTATGAACGCGCACGAAATTGATTACCGCATCATCGGCTCCGAGATGCAATGTCTTGAAATAGAACTTGATCCACAAGAAGCGGTGGTTGCCGAAGCTGGTTCGTTTATGATGATGGACAACGGCATTAAGATGGAAACCATTTTTGGTGATGGCCGCGCCCAGGAGCAAAGCTTTATGGGAAAGCTGCTGTCGGCCGGTAAACGCGTTCTAACAGGCGAAAGTCTGTTTATGACCGCATACACCAATGTGGGGCAAGGAAAGCAGCAGGTCACCTTTGCGGCACCTTATCCGGGAAAAATCATCCCGATGGACCTTTCGCTTTTTCAAGGGAAGATCATTTGTCAGAAAGATGCCTTCCTGTGTGCCGCCAAAGGGGTGTCCATTGGCATTGAATTTCAGAAACGTTTGGGGACGGGATTGTTTGGTGGCGAAGGCTTTATCATGCAAAAGCTCGAGGGCGACGGCTGGGCATTTGTGCACGCCTGTGGAACGGTCATCGAACGTGAACTGCATCCTGGGGAGATTTTACGCATCGACACAGGCTGTATTGTGGCGTTTACGCAGAATGTAGATTATGATATTCAGTTTGTGGGCGGCATCAAAAACACGCTCTTTGGCGGGGAGGGAGTTTTCTTCGCTCAGCTTACCGGTCCTGGGAAAGTCTGGATTCAGTCATTGCCATTCAGCCGACTTGCCGGTCGCGTGCTACGCTATGCACCGGGCATGGGGCGCGGTGGCAAGGAAGAAGGTTCTTTGTTGGGCGGTTTGGGTGGATTGCTTGATGGGGATAATCGATGATTTGAAAATGAGGAGATTTGAAGATTTGAAAATGATGGCATCGCATTTTTAAAGTTTGATTTCTGGATGAGTGAAAATCTTCAAATTATTTTCTCCCTGAGATGAGCAAGACGCTTCTTCCTATCGATATCTTCATCTTCAAATGGCCAAATTTTCAAATCTTCAAATTATTTTGCTCTTTCTGTTTGCCAGAAAAATGATTTGACTATATTTGCACCCCTTAAAACTAAAGATTCATCGCCATGGCGAAAAAAGGCAATCGTGTTCAGGTTATCCTGGAGTGCACAGAGCACAAGACTTCCGGCGTACCGGGAACTTCACGTTATATCACCACTAAGAACAAAAAGAACACAACTGAGCGTATCGAGTTGAAGAAATACAACTCTGTTTTGAAACGCGTAACTGTTCACAAAGAAATCAAGTAATCGCTCTGAAACATGGCTAAGAAAGTAGTTGCAACCCTGAAGACTGGCGCCGGAAAATCATTTACAAAAGTGATTAAAATGGTGAAATCGCCAAAGACTGGCGCATACGCGTTTAAAGAAGAAGTGGTTCATAACGACCACGTGAAAGATTTCCTTAGCGGGAAATAATTTTGGACGCACCAAAGATTGTAAGCTTCTTCCCCACCGGAAGGAGCTTTTTTTGCTAACAGGCAAGAGCCCTTTTCAAATCCCCATTTATGGCATTTTTCGGACTGTTTTCCCGTGAGAAAAAGGAAACCCTCGACCAGGGATTGGCCAAGACCAAGGAGAGTTTCTTTTCCAAGCTGGCAAAGGTCCTCATCGGAAAATCGAAGGTAGATGATGAGGTACTCGACAACCTCGAAGAGATCCTCATCGGGGCAGATGTTGGAGTGGCAACCACACTCAAAATTATCGGTCGCATTGAAGAACGGGTAGGCCGGGACAAATACACCACCTCCGCAGAGCTCAATGGGATTTTACGGGAAGAGATTGCCGCTTTGTTGGAAGAAAACAACAGCCCTGACCTGAACGATTTTAAACTTCCTCCCACCGGAGAGCCATACGTAATCATGGTTGTAGGTGTAAATGGTGTCGGAAAAACAACCACCATTGCCAAACTGGCCTATCAGTTTAAAGAAGCCGGTATGTCGGTGGTGTTGGGCGCAGCCGATACCTTTCGTGCTGCTGCGGTAGATCAGATTACCATCTGGGCCGATCGCGTGGGGGTGCCTTTGGTACAACATGGCATGAATGCCGATCCTGCTGCCGTTGCCTTTGATGCGCTTCAGATGGGCAAGTCCAAAAATGCAGATGTGGTCATTATTGATACCGCTGGTCGTCTGCACAACAAGGTTAACCTGATGAACGAGTTGAGTAAAATCAAACGGGTCATGCAAAAGGTGGTGCCGGATGCGCCTCACGAAATTTTACTGGTACTAGATGCTTCTACAGGGCAAAATGCCATCGAACAATGCCGCCAGTTTTCGGAAGCTACCGATGTCAATGCACTGGCACTGACCAAACTCGATGGTACTGCCAAAGGGGGCGTGGTGATTGGGATTTCCGATCAGTTTAAAATTCCGGTCAAATACATCGGACTTGGCGAGGGCATGAAGGACCTGCAGCTTTTTAATAAAACAGAATTCGTCGATTCGCTGTTTAAGGAGTAATTCACCTCCTGTTTCGAATCCCATTGTCCATCAAACGACTCCGTCCATTCAAACCGATCATCCTGCATGAAAACAAAAACACTTCGGAAAAATAAAGTCAACGTAGTTACACTGGGTTGCTCCAAAAATATTTACGATTCCGAAGTGCTCATGGGGCAACTCAAAGCCAATAAATTCGAGGTCGAACACGAGTCTAAAAATGATGACTCCGAAATCGTGATCATCAATACCTGCGGCTTTATCGACAATGCCAAAGAAGAGAGTATCAATACCATTCTGCGTTATGCCGAGGCAAAGACCAGAGGACAGGTGGATAAGGTTTACGTGACCGGTTGTTTGAGTGAACGCTACAAGCCAGAGCTCGAACTAGAGATTCCTGAAGTGGATGCCTGGTTTGGAACACGCGACTTGCCCCGCTTGCTCAAAACGTTGAAAGCCGATTACAAGCACGAATTGGTGGGCGAGCGTTTGCTGACCACTCCGGCTCATTATGCTTATTTCAAAATATCAGAAGGCTGTGATCGTCCGTGTTCTTTCTGCGCTATTCCGCTCATGCGCGGCAACCATGTTTCCATTCCGATGGAAGATCTTGAAACCCAGGCGCGCTTGCTGGCGAAAAACGGAACCAAGGAACTGCTGCTCATTGCACAGGATTCGACCTATTATGGCCTCGATATTTATAAGGACCGCAAGCTGGCAGAGCTGATGAACCGTCTGGCCGACATCAACGGCATTGAGTGGATTCGACTGCATTATGCCTTCCCAAGCGGTTTTCCTGCCGACGTGCTGGATGTGATGCGCGAACGCGACAACATCTGCAAATACATCGACATGCCATTGCAGCACATCAGCGATAACATGCTCAAAAGCATGCGCCGTGGAACCACGCGTCAGAAGACGATCGACCTCGTAAACATGATCCGCGACAAAGTACCGGGAATGGCTATCCGTACCTCATTGATTGCAGGTTATCCCGGGGAGACTGAGAAAGAACACGAAGAAATGCTGCGTTGGATTCAGGACAGTCGCTTTGAGCGCTTGGGGGTTTTTACGTATTCACATGAAGAAAATACCCATGCACATTTGCTGGAAGACAATGTGCCGGCAGAAGTGAAACAAGAACGTGCCGATGCCATTATGGATCTACAGATGGGCATTTCGAATGCACTCAATCAGGAGAAAGTGGGCAATACGTACAAGGTATTGTTCGATCGCAAAGA
>CALQRR010000282.1 GCA_943333015.1 Chitinophaga pinensis
ATCACCTCCAACTATACAGGAATTCGCTACACCACGAGCGATAACAGCACTTCGCTGCCTGCGTTCTTACTTTTCAATGCATCTGTTTCACAAGAGATCCTCTTGATGCGCCATCAGGCTACGGCATTTATCCAGGTGAGTAATTTGTTCAATGTTAACTATCAGGCTATTGCCTGGCGGCCGATGCCTTTGCGCTCCGTGATGGCCGGCATTTCATTCGCATTTCAACCCAAACCATAAAACAAACCATGAAAAAGCAATTGACCTTCCTGCTGTTCGCGATTTTCTCCACCCTGCTTTCGGCACAGACCATCACCTTTGAAGATCTCACGCTTCCTTCAAATTCCTGGTGGGTGGGTGCAGATGGTTCTTCTGAAGGATTTGAAAGTAACAACGCCTATTTTCCAACCGTGTGGGAACCTTCTTCTGGCGGATATTGGTCAAGCGGTTTTGCATATAGTAACATGACAGATTCTGTCACTTCAGGGTACCTGAATATGTTTTCGACCAAAGCCGCTACTGGTTATCAAGACTCCGAAAACTACGCGATTGCCTATGGGGATGGATGGTTTCGTCCAGGGCCGATCGACGGTATTCATGTATATGAGCCACTTCAGGTATACGTCACCAACAATACGTTTGCATACAACAGCATGCGCGACGGTGATGGATATGCCAAGAAATTTGGGGGCGTTACGGGGAACGATCCCGACTTTTTTACAGTTACATTTACGGGTCTGCGCAACGGGGAAGCAACAGGCGCTCCTGTGACGGTTTATCTCGCAGACTTCAGATTTACAGATAACACACAGGATTATATTTTGCGCGATTGGACACCGATCGATTTAACGCCACTGGGGCTTTGCGACACGGTTATTTTTAGTTTTGAATCGACAGACGTAGGAGATTTCGGAATCAATACACCGCTGTATTTCTGTCTGGATAATCTCCAGATAAACACCAACATTAACGGTGTGAATGATGCTGCAAATCTCAACCTGACACTTTATCCCAATCCTTCTACAACATCCCTTCAGGTTCAAAAAAAGGCATTGGGAAATGGTTCTTATACTATTTATTCTGTGGATGGAGCGCTTGTTACGCAGGGTATTCTAGCGGATGATTTGACCTCCATTCCAGTAAGTTCTTTGAGCAACGGATTGTATCTGATCAAGATGAATATGAATCAAGGTGTATTGAGCCGTACTTTTGTTGTTCAACATTGATGATGAAACTGCTCCTTGCTGCCATTTTCTGTTTCCCCCTTCTTTTAAGCGCCCAGTTTGATCCACCGGCCGGACAACCAGGTTCTCTGGCCATTCATGTGAGCAGTCCTTTATTCATCGACTGGGCCAATTCAGTTGTTATTGAACGTGGACTTCAGCAGGCAGGAGTTGATTCATTGGGTTTTGTCGCGAGTGGTCTGGATTATTACGCTACCGGGAAAGCGGGTGAAAATCCGGTTGTGAGTTTGGGGGATGGCGGACGAGCAACCGTTCAGTTTCTTCATATGCTTCGAAATGGCGCGGGGGCTGATTTTGCCGTTTTTGAAAACAGTTTCGACGGGCAATTTCTTGAACTTGCTTTTGTGGAAGTGAGTTCCGATGGGCAGAATTTTTTCAGATTCCCGGCAACATCTCTTACCGATACAACATTCCAGATTTCAGGTTTCAGTTATCTGGATGCCAAGAATTTAAACAATCTCGCTGGGAAACACGCCATGTTGTATGGAACGCCATTCGATCTAGAGGAATTAACGGGTATCGCCGAGTTGGATGTAGCTGCAATCACCCATGTTCGGATTGTGGATGTGGTTGGTAGTATTGATCCCGCTTTTTGTTCCCGTGATGCAGCTGGTCGCAAGGTGAACGATCCCTTTCCAACACCGTTTATTTCCGCTGGTTTTGATCTGGATGCAGTTGGGGTAATCCATAACAACGATCCAGCTGGACTCGCCTTCTCGGATGTCCAATATCCAGTTTCTATCTTCCCACAACCAGCAGAATCAGCGTGTCATATTTTCATCTCGGAGTCCAGCGGGAAACAAGTAGATGTTTTTTTATATACGCTAAACGGTCAGGTTTGTCGGACAGGTTCTGGATTTTTCAATGCCCATTCAACCTACTCATTCGATATCAGCGGAACAGCACCGGGTGTTTATCTGCTTGTTTCAACAGTGGAAAATACCGTTCACAGAAACAGACTGATTGTAAAATGAGGCCAATCCGTTTTGTTGCAATCCTGTTATTGCTGAGTGTTTATGCGTGTAAAAAAGACGCTCCTTCACAGGAACCAATTTCTGAAGCGCCTGTGGATTTTAATGCACTCGTGGTGAATGAGGGAAATTTTCAATGGGGAAATGCTTCCATGTCGCACATCAATTTGAGTTCGGGTGTGGTGACGGGGGATGTTTTCAGTCAGGCCAATCAGCGTCCACTGGGGGATGTGTTTCAATCCATCGCGCAGGTCAATTCGGATCTTTGGCTGCTTGTCAATAATTCTCAAAAGATTGAACGCATTGATAAAGCCACTTTTATTGCCAAATCACCTATCACCGGATTGCAATCGCCTCGGTACATGGTTCAGGCCTCCAACAAAGTGTATGTGACCGATTTATATTCCAACAGCGTTCACGTGCTCCATGCTTTAACCGGAGAATCCATTGCCGAAATTCCGTTTCCGGGCTGGAGCGAGGGAATAGTTCTCGATGCTCAATCGAACATTTGGGTGAGCAATGTTACGCGAGGGAAGTTGATGAAGATTGATCCGCAAACCGATATGCTTGTGGATTCGATTGTTGTGGGCGATGCTCCGCGGATGCTTTGTACGGACGATCTTAACCGGATCTGGGTTTTATGCGAAGGCCATTTGCCTCCGGCAGAAACAGGGGGCAGCCTTTGGTGCATCAATCCGACAGATGGAAGTGTGGTGCGGGCTTTTCATTTTAGTGAAACATCTCATCCCGCTCGTTTACTCCATATTCCCGGTCAGGGGAAGATTCTGTTTTTGGATAATGGGCTTTTCTCAGTAGGGATTTCCGACACGGTTCTGCCAGCTACACCATTTATCGCTCAGGGGAATCGCTTGTTTTATGGAATGGGATATAATGTTGCCGATCAAACCATTTGGGTAAGCGATGCCAAGGATTTCCAACAGTCGGGCGATGCGCTTGTTTTCAAAGGCAGTACGGGTGAATTCATTCGATCATTTTCAGTTGGTATCATTCCCGGCTCTTTTTATTTTTACTGATCAGCAATTTCCCTGTGAAAAAAATCTGGAATCCACTCTATATCGGCATTATTTCCTATTTCTGTCTGGTTTTACCAGCCGTGATTTTATGGGGAATAAATTTCCGTAAACTGGGTCGGCCCGATTTATCTCGCCCCACTTTTATCGTTGGAACACTGCTTTTTGCAGGACTCGTTGCCGGGTGGTTTTTATTACCGGAATCCTGGGATGTAGCACTTGAAGTGGCGCATGTCGGAATATCTGTTGGCGGAGCTGCTTTGCAATACCCGTTTTACCGCCGATTTGTTGAAGCCGATGAGGAAAATCATCAGGTAGAAAGCCTTCTGAAACCAGCATTGTTGTCAATAATTTTTGTTTTGTTAGCAGCATCACTCGCCATTAGTTGGGGCTGGTTTATGCAGCGTCAGATTGAAAAGCAGTTGATCGAAGCCCGTGATTCATATGACACTGGTGATTATCCCGGTTCGGTGAAAATCCTCACAACAATCATTGAGAAAGATCCGGGACAGCGCATGGCGTATGTAAACCTTTCTATCGCTTACGAAACGATGGGTAAACCCGATTCTGCCGTGAGTATTATG
>CALQRR010000283.1 GCA_943333015.1 Chitinophaga pinensis
GGATTTGTTGAAATGTATTCAGCGATCTATTCACTTTACATAGATCCTCTTAACAATCTGATTTCTGAGTCTTGGAATGCTCTATTAACAACATTTCAAATGCGATTAGTTTCTCCAATAGATTGAATATTTGCAATCATAATTGTGCATATTTATTGCTTCATCTAAAATATTATGTACCACTATTAAACGCCACACGGAAAATAAAGTCCATTTGGTATCGTGCTATTGAGTTGGCGAATGTCATCCAATTATCATTGCATATTTAGAAACCTAGACTCCAGCTAAATGTCACTATAATGATATTTTATATCATATTAATCTGCTCAATGTCGATTTGGAGGTTTATATTGCGTATGTTTACACCCGAAAAATCAATCTACCACAATGAAGACCTCCCACGTGCAACTCCAGCATTTCGCCTCACGTTTCAAGTTGATTGAGGAGGGAATAAATGCTGGTATCTGGGACTGGGATATTCTAACTGGGGAGGAATGGTGGACTCCGTATTTCTATAAAATCCTCGGGTACGAGACCAATGAAATTCCTGCGTCTTATGACACCTTTATGAACTTTTTAATTTATCCCAATGATAAAGTAAAAGTGGACAAGGCGATACAAGACCATCTCAACCAACAGAAGCCATATAAGATTGAAATTCGATTATTAAACAAAGATGGAAATTATCGTTGGTACGAATCCACCGGACAAGCGGAATGGGATACTCAGGGATCACCAATCCGCATGGCAGGTTCAATCATTGATGTACATGAACGTAAGCTGTATCAGCAGCAATTAGAAAAAAGTGAAGCCCTTTTAAATGAAGCGGGTAAAGTGGCTCGATTAGGAAGTTGGGAATATTCACGAATGACATCTCAAATCTACTGGTCGGATGTAATTCGAGAAATGTATGAGATTCCTTCTGGCTATAATTCTCATATAGATAACATATTAGACTATTTCGATGAAGCGTTCCAGCCTGAAATGATTCAGCTTTTTGAGAATACTATCCGGGATAAAAAACATTTCGACATTGAGATCTTGTGCAAAGCAACAAGTGGACGAAAATTCTGGACTCGAACAAGTGGTTGGCCAGTAGTAGACGCCAGTGGAAATGTAACGGCCATCCGAGGCATCATGCAGGACATTGATGACATTAAGAAGAAAGAAATTGAGTTAAGTGACATTCCGAAAATAACAGATCAAAATAACCGATTACTTAATTTTGCACACATTGTTTCTCATAATTTACGCTCACATAGTGGCAATTTAACGATGCTCATTGAGACGTATAAAAAAATGCAAACGGAGAACGAACGTGCTGAAATAATGCAAATGCTCGAAACAACAGCCAACAATTTATCGGAGACGCTTGTATATTTAAATGAAATTGTTTCGATACAATCCAGTGCATCTCAACAGCAGGAATACTGTGATTTTTCAACCTATTTAAAGAAAAATATGCAATTACTGGAAGGGGAATTGCTTAAAAATAGCGGTATCGTTGATGCGGATTTCAATGATGCCGATGGTGTTGAGTATGTTCCCGCCTATATGGACAGCCTGTTTTTAAATATGCTGACCAATGCAATAAAATACAGAAAGCCTAATGTTCCTCCGGTAATTCAAATTAAATCGGGAATAACCGAAAACCGAACGTGGATATCGTTTCAGGATAACGGACTAGGAATTGATCTGAACAGGCATGGAAGCAAGATTTTCGGAATGTATAAAACCTTCCATCGTAATCGAGATGCACGCGGTGTTGGCCTATTTATAACCCGCAATCAAATTGATAGTTTAGGTGGCGAAATTACCGTTTCGAGTAATGTGGGTGAGGGAACCTGCTTTACCGCCTATTGGAAATCCTAGAAAATATTATCGCCATTCAAAAAAAATTGGGTAACTGCCTGATTGGGTTAAGTAACATGAGCATTTAAATATTCAATAGCTCTGCTCATAAGTAAAACTGCACTCAACAGCGTTTTTCAACAAACCTGTTGATAGAATTACACCTATATAAATCACTACCATCGCTTACCTTCGCAGCATTCGCGTAATTCATTCATATTCCCTTTCATGGATTCGATGCAGGTAAGCGAACTGGTAAGTCGACTGGTTCATTTTACAGACAAACATGTATTCCTTACAGGCAAGGCAGGAACAGGTAAAACAACGTTGCTTCGTCACATTGCTGAGCAGACGCATAAACGGGTTGCTATTGTTGCGCCCACTGGCGTTGCTGCAATTCAGGCCGGTGGTGTTACCATTCATTCATTTTTAGGAATTCACCCGCATACATTTCTCCCCTGGGGAGATGTTCCGTCATACAGCAACACCCCTGTCGAAACTGCTTATAGCCTGAGTCGGGGGGTGCGCATGGCTCAGGATAAAATCAACTTGATTCGTAGTATTGATTTGCTGATTATTGATGAAATCAGCATGGTGCGCTGCGATTTGCTGGATGCTGTTGATACCGTGCTACGGAAATACCGAGATCCGCTAAAAGCATTTGGAGGTATTCAATTATTAATGATTGGCGATCTGTTTCAATTACCTCCGGTTGTTCGGGAAGATGACGCACGGATCTTATCGGCTTGTTATCCTGGGTTTTACTTTTTTGAAAGCAAGGCCCTTCAAAAAGGGGGATTTGAAAAAGTAGAATTGATGCATGTATATCGACAATCAGATCCGTTATTTCTGTCGATATTAAATGAAATCCGCTTCGGTACATTGAGTGCACAGCATACGCAAATGCTTCATATGCGTGTCAATACAGATGTCGGAAATCAGAAGAACAATGAATCCATCACCCTAACTACCCACGTTAAAAAAGCAGAAGAGCTCAATAGCAGTCAACTGACCTTGCTAAAAGGTCGTGAAAAGTCATTTGAAGCTGTCATTGACGGGGAATTTCAACCGGGATCCTATCCTACAGATGCTACCCTCCGATTAAAAATTGGAGCACAGGTTATGTTTCTGAAAAACGATAAGGAAAAACGCTATTTCAATGGGAAAATAGGAATAGTAGAAGGCTGGGATTTGGAACAAGATCAAATACTTGTTCGATGTGCTAATGAAGAAGACCTCATAGCTGTTAGTCGTGAAACTTGGCGAAATGTTAAATATACGTTTGATCAAACTAAAAATGCTGTTCAAGAAGAACAAAAGGGAGCATTTGCCCAGTATCCATTGAGGTTAGCTTGGGCCATAACGATTCATAAAAGTCAAGGACTCACATTCGATCACGTGGTTATTGATGCAGGAAAAGCATTCGCTCCCGGTCAGGTGTATGTGGCGATGAGCCGTTGTCGAACGTTGGATGGTATCGTGCTCATGAGTCGGCTTTCTCCCAGAGAACTTCAACCAGATGAGCAGATTACACGTTTTTCATCCGGTTTTGAATACCCTGAACGCTTGCTGGAAAACCTGATGATGAATGAATTGATTTATTTATCAGAAAAATCATTGAGGGCGTTCGATTTTTCCTGGTTAAAGCTCGTTGTTCGGGAAGCACAGGAAGCCTTGATCCCGCTACTAAAAAAGTTGAGTGATGAAACATCCGAACAAGTAAAAAATTGGGAAGAGTTTCATGTCTCGCTTCTGCAAATAGCGCTGAACTACAAACCTCGCCTGGAGCAATTATTCTATGCATTAAGCCAGCAAACACTTCCCGAAGATGAGCGGCAACGATTGCCGAAAGCAGTTGGCTATTTCTGTCATGAATTGATCAGTAAACTCAGTTTACCATTGCAAAACATTCGATTGGAACTCGAAAAAGAACGTGGAATTAAATCGGCTATTGGGACCATTCGACTATTGGAAGTAA
>CALQRR010000284.1 GCA_943333015.1 Chitinophaga pinensis
CGATTCCCTGATGGAGCCGAATTTCCGAGCGATTGAAAAAAAGTGGCAACAACGTTGGAACGACGATAAACGTTATAAAACGAACATCGATCCTTCCAAACCCAAGTATTACGTACTCGACATGTTTCCTTATCCTTCCGGAGCCGGGCTGCATGTTGGACATCCGCTCGGCTATATTGCCTCCGATATCGTTTCGCGTTACAAGCGACTCAAGGGATTTAATGTCTTGCATCCGATGGGCTTTGATGCCTTTGGACTACCAGCAGAACAATATGCGATTCAAACCGGTCGCCACCCAGCCGATACGACTGCCGAAAACATTGCACGCTATAAAGAACAGTTAGGAAACATTGGTTTTTGTTACGATTGGGATCGAGAGGTCAATACCTCAGATCCGGAATACCACCAATGGACACAGTGGATATTCCTCCAATTGTTTGGCTGCTGGTTCAATTTAGATACCCATAAAGCTGACGATATTTCTGCGCTGGAAGCCTTGTTTGCCTCCGGCGGAAGTGCTGCCGCGAAAGGTGCGTGTGGCGAGCATGACGCATTTACCGCGGAAGGATGGAATGCAAAAAGTGAAGCCGATCAACGGAACATTCTGATGCAGTACCGATTAGCTTATCAAGCGTATAGCACTGTAAACTGGTGTGAAGCCTTGGGAACTGTTTTGGCCAACGATGAAGTCAAAGATGGACTAAGCGAGCGAGGCGGTCATCCGGTGGAAAAACGTCGTATGCGTCAGTGGTTCTTACGCATTACGGCATATGCCGAACGCTTACTCAACGATTTGGAAACACTCGAGTGGACCGATTCGATGAAGGAAATGCAGCGCAATTGGATTGGGCGGTCAGAAGGAGCAAGTATTCGTTTTGAAGTTACGACTGTTGACCTCACCCCCGGCCCCTCTCCTCGGGAGAAGGGAGTAGATTCCGGAATCGTTTCTGAACCAGGTGCTGAATATCATCTTGCGAACTCAAACCAATGGAAGCTATTAATTCCTCGAGCGAAAGAGATGCGGTCAAATATGACTGAATCTGAAAAAATACTTTGGGGGGCATTGCGAAATTCCAAAACAGGATTTAAGTTCAGACGACAGCATATTATCGATCAGTTTATCGTTGATTTTGTTTGTCTATCCAAAATGTTAATTGTTGAAATTGATGGCCCAATCCACGATCATCATCACGAGTATGATGAGGGTAGAACAGCTGAACTGAAACGGTTGGGTTTTGACGTTATTCGGTTCAGTAATAATCAGGTTGCCGAAAACTTAAATGCTGTTGTTGAAAATATTGTTTCAATCTGCCAAGAACGCCCAACCAGTTCGCTGAAAGACGAAGAAATTTCTAAAACAGAAGAAAATCAAGAAGAATACTCTGCTTCTCTCCTCACTCCTCAAGGAGCTCACATGGAAGCAAGTGAATCAGATGGGCTATCACCAAAGACAGATGAAACGTCATTGTCAGGCTCGAACTCAAATGATAAAATTCACTACGCTTCTCTCCCCTCTCCTCGAGGAGAGGGGTTGGGGGTGAGGTCGGTGAGTTCAGAGAAGCGCTTCATCGAAGTCTTCACCACACGCCCCGACACCATTTTCGGAGTAAGTTTCTTAACACTTGCCCCAGAGCATGACTTGGTGTCGATCATTACTACCGATGCGCAACGTGATGCGGTGAATGCATACGTGGAAGTTGCCCGCAACCGCAGCGAGCGCGAACGAATGGCCGATGTGAAACGTATTAGTGGAACATTTACGGGCGCCTATGCGATCCATCCATTTACCGGCGAAAAAATCCCCGTTTGGGTGGGTGATTATGTATTGGCGGGCTATGGAACGGGCGCTCTAATGGCTGTTCCGTCGGGGGATCAGCGGGACTGGGATTTTGCGAAGCATTTCAATCTTCCTATTCCGGCCATTAACGAAGGCATTGATATTTCCGAAGCAGCCAATCCAACCAAGGAAGCGAAGATGATTCACTCGGATTTTCTTAATGGGCTGACTGGTTACGAAGCCTTGAAAAAAGCCATTGTTGCCATTGATGCACGTGGATTTGGAAAAGGGAAAGTGAATTACCGCCTGCGGGATGCTGGTTTTAGCCGACAGCGTTATTGGGGAGAACCCTTTCCGATTGTTTACCGCGAGGGTGTTGCCTACCCCTTAGCAGAGAATGAGTTGCCATTGGAGTTGCCGGTGATGGCCGATTTCAAGCCGACTGGTCAGCCGGAAAGTCCGCTTACGAAAGTGCCTGAATGGATCAACACGCCGGATGGAATGCGCGAAACCGATACCATGCCGGGCTATGCTGGATCATCCTGGTATTTTCTACGTTACATGGATCCGAAAAACACGAATCGTTTTGTTGGTAAAGAAGCGGAAGAATATTGGCAAGATGTGGATCTGTATATTGGCGGCACCGAACATGCTGTAGGGCATTTACTGTATGCACGTTTCTGGCAGAAATTCCTGTTCGACCGCGGTGAGGTAAGTAAAAACGAGCCGTTCCGGAAGTTGATTAATCAGGGAATGATTTTGGGAAGATCGAATTTCGTGTATCAGATAGTGGGGACGAATACGTTCATCTCCAAGGATATGCTTGGCGATTTTAAAAACGAGAAGATTCTTCCAACGCATGTGGATGTGAACATTGTCCAGAACGATGTGCTTAACCTCAACGCGTTTAAAGCATGGCGGGAAGAAAACCGGAACGCCGAATTCGTTTTAAATGCAGACGGCAATTATATCTGTGGAGTGGAAGTCGAAAAGATGTCGAAGTCCAAATACAATGTGGTCAACCCCGACGACATCATCCACGAATATGGCGCCGACACGTTGCGTTTATACGAAATGTTCCTTGGGCCGCTGGAGCAGTTCAAACCTTGGAACACCAATGGCATTGAGGGTGTATTTCGTTTCCTGAAAAAACTCTGGAACCTGTATTTTGATGAAAACGGGCAGGTAAAACTGACGGATGACGCACCTAGCGAAACCGAATTGAGGACCTTACACAAGACGATTCGCAAGGTGGAAGAAGACATTGAAAAATTCTCCTTCAACACCTCGGTGAGTATCTTCATGATTTGCGTGAATGAGCTAACAGAACAAAAATGCCGCAAACGGGCAATTCTTAAAGACCTCAGCATTGTGATCGCTCCGTATGCACCGCACATGGCCGAAGAACTTTGGCAAGCTTGCGGCGGCGAAGGTTCCGTGGTTGATGCGCAATTTCCGCAGTGGAACGAAAGCTTCATCAAAGAAAGCACGGTGATGTATCCGGTGGCGTTTAACGGAAAAGTTCGTTATCAGATTCACGTTGCAGCCGACATGCCGCAAGCCGAAGTTCAGGCACTCGCATTAAGCCACGAAGAAGCTTCCAAATGGCTTCCCGAAGGCGGTCCCAAAAAAGTGATTGTGGTTCCGGGAAGAATGGTGAACGTAGTGATTTAAGGTTTGCTTACAACCAGCTTCTGCTGAAGTTTGTTGCCATTGCTTAATGTTGCTTCGACCAGATACATTCCGCTTGAAAAAGAATGAATATCGAGTTGATGAAGCAAATTTGCATGGACCGTTTTGTTAATCAAGATCCTTCCTGACAAATCGCTTACTTGGATACGAGCAGCCTTTTGTGGGAAGATCATATTCACAAAATCAACAGCAGGATTTGGAAAAAGGGCAAGTGCTAATAACGATTCATTGGTTGCATTTAAAATCACATCTTCTGAAATCGTATTCAACGTCGTATTCGTTATTACGGGCTCATTGAAATCAAAATAAATGAGCGACGTATTTTGAAATACGGTCCCCTGACTCGTTGC
>CALQRR010000285.1 GCA_943333015.1 Chitinophaga pinensis
AGCTTTTCGTTTTGGTTGAAAAAGCTGACACAGGAAACACCGGTTGTTGGATCTCTTGAGCTCGAGGAAAGCGAAAGCGGCATTGAACCTGCTGCAGAACTAGCTCCGGCAGAACAATTAATCGAGCGTTTTATTCAAACGGAACCGCGCATCAGCAAACCCGTTAAGACAGAATTCTTCTCTCCTGTAAGTATGGCAAAGAAAAGTGTAGAGGATAATGAGGAGATTGTTTCTGAAACACTTGCACGTATATATGCAGAACAAGGCAGTACTGATCGTGCAATCAGGATCTATCAAAAATTAAGTTTGTTATATCCGGATAAATTCGATTACTTTGCCGCCCTTATCCAAAAACTGGAAAACCCTGAATTTTTATGATCGGCATACTTTCCGCACTGATTCTTCTCGCATCCATTCTGTTGATTCTTGTTGTTCTTGTTCAGAATTCCAAAGGCGGAGGCTTGTCTTCCACGTTTGCAGCAAGCAACCAAGTAATGGGCGTTCGTAAAACAACTGATTTTCTTGAAAAATCAACTTGGACACTGGTCGCTGTTCTTGTGGTACTTTGCTTATTATTTACCGTCTTTAACCGGACGGGCGAGGTTAAAACTCAGCAATCTGTCAGTCAGGAAAAAGCTGAATCTGCAACGGAATCAGCACCGGCGCCAACAGCAGCACCAACTGCTGTTCCAGTAACACCGGCTCCTGCACCTGCACCTGCTCAGTAAGAATTTTCTCTCACGATATACGTGTCAGTCTGTCACCAGGCTGGCACGTTTTTTTTTGAATCCCGTCTGGATGACTGACATTTCTGACAAATATATCAGGTGGCATATCATTCGCTAAACGGCGCGCATAACTGTTAAAATAAAAATCAAATGTCTGATATCTCTATTCGTCCACTTCAGGACAGAGTACTAGTTGAAGCCGCAGCGGCGGAAGAAAAAACAGCAGGAGGGATCATTATTCCCGATACAGCTAAGGAGAAGCCTCAAAAAGGCCGCGTTGTGGCTGTGGGTGACGGAAAAAAAGACGAGCCGATGACTGTAAAAGTTGGCGATGAAGTGCTTTACGGCAAGTATGCCGGAACAGAAATTTCCGTAGACGGAAAGGATTTGCTGATCATGCGCGAGTCCGATATTTTTGCAATCATCTGATAGAATCAACATTTCAAATTCTGAAAAAATGGCAAAAGACATCACCTTTAACTTGGATGCCCGTGATCAATTGAAACGAGGCGTTGATGCATTGGCAAACGCAGTAAAAGTTACACTTGGACCTAAAGGTCGTAACGTAATTATTGATAAGAAATTCGGAGCTCCATCTATTACTAAGGATGGCGTTTCTGTGGCGAAGGAAATCGAACTAAGCAACCCTATTGAAAACATGGGCGCTCAGATGTTGAAAGAAGTTGCTTCTAAAACTGCCGATATTGCAGGCGATGGAACAACAACCGCAACGGTTTTGGCTCAGGCAATCATTACAGCAGGTTTGAAGCACGTAGCAGCGGGTGCGAATCCGATGGATCTTAAACGCGGCATTGACAAAGCGGTAGCATTGGTTGTTGAGAACCTGAAATCACAAAGCAAAGCAGTTGGCGACGACAATCAGAAGATTGAGCAGATTGCAACGATCTCTGCGAACAACGACAACACGATTGGGAAACTGATCGCACAGGCGATGGACCGTGTGAAAAAAGAAGGTGTAATTACTGTTGAAGAAGCAAAAGGAACAGAGACGACTGTTGAGGTTGTTGAAGGGATGCAATTTGACCGTGGGTACATCTCTCCATACTTTGTAACAGATACAGAGAAGATGGAAGCAGTTCTTGAGAATCCGTACATCCTGATTTACGACAAGAAAATCTCCACCATGAAAGACCTTCTTCCAATTCTGGAGAAGAGTGTTCAGAGTGGTCGTCCATTATTGATTATTGCAGAGGATGTAGACAGCGAAGCATTAGCAACGTTGGTTGTGAACAAAATTCGCGGATCACTCCGCATCGCTGCTGTTAAAGCTCCAGGTTTTGGAGATCGTCGTAAGGCTATGTTGGAAGACATCGCTATCCTTACAGGCGGGCAGTTGATTTCAGAAGAGCGTGGTTATAAGCTTGAGAATGCCGACCTAACGTATTTGGGATCTGCAGAAAAAGTAACAATCGATAAAGAAAACACGATCATCGTAAACGGTGCTGGTGCAAAAGAGGACATTGTTTCCCGCGTGAATCAGATCAAAGCACAGATTGAAAACACAACTTCTGACTACGATCGCGAAAAGCTACAAGAGCGTTTGGCGAAACTCGCAGGTGGAGTTGCCGTTCTTTATGTTGGAGCAGCAACGGAAGTGGAAATGAAAGAAAAGAAAGACCGTGTAGACGATGCGCTTCATGCAACCAGAGCAGCGGTTGAAGAGGGAATTGTACCGGGTGGTGGAATTGCCTATATCCGTGCCATCGAATCACTTTCAGGTGCAAAAGGCATCAATGATGATGAGACATTTGGTTTCAACATTGTGAAACGTTCTCTGGAAGAACCACTTCGTCAGATTGTTGCAAACGCAGGTGGAGAAGGTTCTATCGTGATCCAAAAGGTGAAAGAAGGAACAGGTGATTTTGGTTTCAATGCTCGTACAGAGGTATACGAAAATCTATTTGCAGCTGGAGTTATCGATCCAACTAAAGTAACCCGCGTTGCGCTTGAAAACGCTGCTTCCATTGCTGGTATGTTGCTTACTACAGAATGTGTTCTTTCAGAAGTGAAAGAAGAATCACCCGCTGGAGGAGGCATGAACCCAGGAATGGGCGGTATGGGAGGAATGATGTAATTTCCTTTATCGTTAAACTATTGGGACGCCCCGCTATCAATTCGATATGCGGGGCGTTCTTGTTTGAGAGAATTAATTCTCTGATTACCCAAATCAGAACATGATCACTAACGTTTATTTTGTAGGTTAGCAACCACGTGATGCCTAGGAAGTCAATTCTTTTCTCCTTGTTCTTGTTTGTGAATTTGTTTGTCCAGTCGCAAACATTTCATTTGGGAGGGAATGCATCCTATTTTGCTTCACAATTGTTCTCCAAAACGATGAAATACGGCGGAGGAGATTCCACGTATGTATTTTCTGGGGGATATGGAGGTGGATTTACAGGAGCTTTTTATTTTGATCATGGAGGATACTACTCCCGTAAAATATACGGAGTCAAATTAGAGGTGAATTATTCCCGCGTGAATCAGTCTTACCGGTTTTTCCCCGGGCAGGGCATTATTGATCCGGAGGTTTTTTACAAGTACCGGTTACGCTTAGCATATGTGGATGTGCCATTGATGTTTACTTTTTGCCCGACACATCATCAGGGATTCACCTTGGAAGCAGGTCCTCAGATCAGCTTTCTTCAAAGTGCAAATTCCGTCGCAGAAGAATCGCGCAACACTTCGCCCATGGTCCCGGTGGTGACCAAAGATTATTTCAAACCAACCACATTCAGTGTTGTTGCAGGGGCGGGATTGTTTTATAGTTTATCAGAAACAATTGCAATCACCGCCACTTTCCGAGCAATGTATGGGTTATCCTCTTTGATTCGTTCGGGAACGGCATCCACGAGCGCCTCACCTGAAAGACGTGTTTCTCTTGGCATTTCGGCGCAATTGGTTTATAAGATCAATAAATACGATGCGAAGAAAAATCGGGGATATAAGTATTATATGAAACGAGTTAAACGCGGAGGATGAGTAAAGCGAAGGTGTTCATTTTGGGTGCAACAGGTTTAACCGGAACGTTTCTTTTACAGAAAGCATTGGCGCATCCGGATG
>CALQRR010000286.1 GCA_943333015.1 Chitinophaga pinensis
CGTGTTCGTACAGTTGGTGAACAATTGTATGGTCAGTTCGGTGTTGGTCTTTCTCGTATGGCTCGTACCATTCGTGAACGTATGAATGTACGTGACAATGAAGTGTTTACGCCAACTGATTTGATTAATGCGAAGACTTTGTCAAGCGTTATCAACTCGTTCTTCGGAACGAATCAGTTGTCGCAGTTTATGGATCAGACCAACCCGCTTTCGGAGATCACGCACAAGCGTCGTCTTTCTGCGCTCGGGCCAGGCGGTCTTTCCCGTGAGCGTGCAGGTTTCGAGGTGAGGGATGTTCACTATACCCACTACGGTCGACTATGTACGATTGAAACACCGGAAGGTCCGAACATTGGTTTGATCTCTTCTTTATGTGTGTTCGCCAAAATAAACAAACTAGGATTTATTGAAACTCCTTACCGTACAGTAACAAACGGTAAAGTAGACATCGATAAACCAATTGTTTATCTGAGCGCTGAAGAAGAAGAAACATCCATCATTGCACAGTCTAAGACATCTACCGATGATTTAGGGAATTTTACTGATGCACGTGTAAAAGCACGTTTTGCAGGAGATTTCCCAGTGGTAGAACCGACTCAGATCAAGTTGATGGACGTTGCACCAAACCAGATCGCTTCCATTGCAGCATCTTTGATTCCTTTCCTTGAGCATGATGATGCGAACAGGGCGTTGATGGGATCAAACATGATGCGTCAGGCTGTTCCACTTTTAAATCCGGAAGCTCCTTTCGTAGGAACCGGACTTGAAGCTTCTGTTGCTCGCGACTCTCGTGTGTTAATTAATGCCGAAGGAGAAGGAGTTGTTGAATGGGTGGATGCAAATGAAATCGTTATTCGTTACAACCGCACAGACGATGATCGTTTGGTGAGTTTCGAAGATGATATTCGTTCATACAAACTGACAAAATTCCGCAAGACAAATCAGAATACAACAATCAACTTGAAGCCGATTGTGGCTAAAGGCGAGAAAGTATATCCTGGTCAAGTTTTGTGTGAAGGTTATGCAACTCAAGGAGGCGAACTTGCTCTCGGACGTAACCTGAAAGTGGCATTCATGCCTTGGAAAGGATACAATTTCGAGGATGCAATTGTTATTTCTGAGCGGATTATCCGTGAAGATGTCTTTACAAGTCTTCATATTGAAGAGTTTGTTCTCGAGGTGCGTGATACAAAACGCGGACTGGAAGAATTAACGTCTGACATTCCTAACGTAAGTGAAGAGGCTACAAAAGATCTCGATGAGCACGGTTTGATCCGCATCGGAGCTGACGTAAAGCCAGGTGATATCCTGATTGGTAAAATCACACCAAAAGGAGAAACTGATCCATCCCCAGAAGAAAAACTTCTACGGGCTATCTTCGGTGATAAAGCCGGAGATGTGAAGGATGCTTCCCTTAAGGCGCCTCCATCTTTGAATGGTGTTGTTATCGATAAGAAGTTGTTCTCTCGTATCATCAAAGACCGCAAGTCTAAGACGGAAGAGAAGCCAACACTTGCTCGTATTGATTCAGATCGCGATAAGGAATTGGTTGAATTGAAAAGTCGTTTGGTTGACAAACTTTTCCAATTAGTGAATGGTAAGACCTCTCAAGGGATTAACAATAACTTTAAAGAAGAGGTAGTTCCAAAAGGAGCGAAGTTCACCGTGAAAATGCTTCAGGGCATTGATTATACGGCTGTTAATCCAAGTAAGTGGACAACAGACAAGGATAAAAATCTCCTCATTAAATTGTTGTTGAATAATTACCTCATCCGTTACAACGATATCAACGGTATCGCTAAACGGAAGAAGTTTGCAGCAACGGTTGGAGATGAACTACCTGCAGGAATTGTACAATTAGCCAAAGTATACATTGCCAAGAAGCGTAAGCTGAAGGTAGGTGATAAGATGGCTGGTCGTCACGGTAACAAAGGTATTGTCGCTAAGATTGTTCGTGACGAAGAAATGCCGTTCCTGGCTGACGGGACACCGGTAGATATCGTTCTGAATCCACTTGGTGTACCTTCCCGTATGAACCTCGGGCAGATCTATGAAACAGTTCTTGCATGGGCCGGTAAGGAACTTGGAATGACTTTCGCGACACCTATTTTTGATGGTGCAACGATTGATCAGATCAATGAATATACCGACAAAGCAGGAGTGCCTCGCTACGGTCGTACCTACCTGCATGATGGAGGAACAGGAGACCGTTTCGATCAACCTGCAACTGTAGGGATTATCTACATGCTGAAACTCGGCCACATGGTGGACGATAAGATGCACGCCCGTTCAATCGGACCATACTCACTCATTACCCAACAACCATTGGGTGGTAAGGCACAGTTCGGTGGACAGCGTTTTGGAGAGATGGAAGTGTGGGCACTGGAAGCATTTGGTGCTGCCAACATTCTTCAAGAGATCCTTACCGTTAAATCCGATGATGTTATCGGACGTGCGAAGGCTTATGAAGCGATTGTGAAAGGTGACAACATGCCGACACCGGGTATTCCGGAGTCATTCAACGTGTTGCTCCATGAACTTCGCGGGCTTGGCCTGAAAATTACCCTCGACTGATTTCCGGGATCCGGCATGTAAACCCATGCCGGATCCTTTTATTCATTAGAATCTGATCAACACATGGCTTTGCGCAAAGACATAAAACTGAAGAGCAACTTCAAAAGGATCATCGTTAGTTTGGCTTCCCCCGAGGATATCCTCGACCAGAGTCACGGTGAAGTGCTCAAACCGGAAACTATTAACTACAGAACATACAAACCAGAGATGGGTGGTCTGTTTTGTGAGCGTATTTTCGGTCCGGTAAAAGATTACGAATGCCACTGCGGCAAATACAAGCGTATCCGTTATAAGGGTATTATTTGTGACCGTTGCGGAGTTGAAGTGACTGAAAAGAAAGTACGTCGTGAGCGTATGGGACACATCCAACTGGTTGTTCCTGTTGCACACATCTGGTTTTTCCGTTCCCTTCCCAATAAAATTGGTTACCTCCTTGGACTTGCCACCAAGAAACTGGATGCGATTATCTATTACGAGCGTTATGTCGTAATTCAATCTGGTTTAGCTGGCGAACAAGGACTTAGCTACATGGATTTCTTAACGGAAGAAGAATATCTTCAGGTTTTAGAAAATCTTCCGAAAGAAAATCAATACCTCGACGACGCTGATCCGAACAAGTTCATCGCCAAAATGGGAGCTGACGCACTTTATATGTTGCTGTCGCGCCTCAATTTGGAAGAGCTTTCGTACGATCTTCGTCACAAAGCCAATACTGAAACATCTCAGCAACGTAAGAATGAGGCTCTTAAGCGCCTACAGGTTGTTGAAGCTTTCCGTTTGTCTAACGATGGCAGCAAAGTAAATCGCCCTGAATGGATGATTTTGAAGGTGATTCCGGTGATTCCGCCAGAATTGCGTCCGCTTGTGCCTTTGGATGGTGGCCGTTTTGCTACGTCGGATTTGAATGACTTGTACCGTCGTGTTATCATCCGTAATAATCGTTTGAAGCGTTTGATCGAGATCAAAGCTCCGGAAGTGATTTTGCGGAATGAAAAACGTATGCTTCAGGAAGCAGTGGATTCATTGCTTGATAATTCACGTAAGTCGAATGCGGTGAAAACCGAGTCGAATCGTGCCCTGAAATCTCTTTCTGACTCACTTAAAGGTAAGCAAGGACGTTTCCGTCAAAACTTGCTCGGAAAACGTGTTGATTATTCAGGTCGAAGCGTTATCGTTGTAGGTCCAGAATTAAAACTTCATCAATGCGGTTTGCCGAAAAAAATGGCATTAG
>CALQRR010000287.1 GCA_943333015.1 Chitinophaga pinensis
AGAGATGCCTCCTTTTTTCTTAATTGGCAAAGGCATCATCCATTCATAGTTGTCGGATACCAAAGCATCCCAAGAGTCTCCAGTGACGGTATCGAGGTACCACGTACTCGCATATACCAATCCGTTTGCACTTTGTAGCAAGGATTCGTCCCAACGTATCTTATTAATCTTTGTATGCGGCACATACCGCAGTTCGGGTAGTTGTTCCATTTATTTGTTTAAGGCACGAATAATCATGTCTTCGTATACTTTCCGCCAACCTCTCCAACGCTCATTTTCTGCAAACGATTCATTGTGCCAAACAGATATGAACTCACCTTTCGCTTTTTTTACTTCTTCAATCAGTGGATTGATAATTTCAGAAGCGTCATCCGGTTTTATGTTCATATAGTCACGTAATGTTCCATCCATGATTGCAAATGGATGAAGTCTCAAGGCTGTTTCAATTTCTAAGTCAAGATCGTAAAAAAAGAATGGACTACACATGCCTGCACGAAATCCTGGTTGGTCGGGATACCCCATTGTGTAATCGTCTGTTATGTCGCATTCTAACAAACGTTGATACGTGTCTGGAAGGCTTAATCGTAGGAAATGCTGCCGGCTGAGGTGAATTTCCTGATGCAGGATATAGGATAAACGTGCAATTTCATTTGGCAATTTCTCGGGTTGATCGTTCGACGCATAAGATGGATGGATGCCCACCTCTCCAAAATCACCCATAAACTTGATGAGCGATTGCATGTGTTTATTTTGATGAGGCACATTCTTATCGTACGTGGCATAATCGCCCAAAAGCACAAAAAAGATGGGCTCAAGCTCATACCGTTGGATCAACTCAATCTGATATTCATACGTGTCGTAAGGATCTGGAGAGAGGTGAAAAACGGCTTTAAACCGTTCCCGAAAACTGGCAAACTTGAAATTAAACAGATCTGAAAGCATACCACCGCCAATGCGAATAAAACCTTTGTGACGGTGTGCCCAGGCATTGTCAATGTCGACTGTTGGTTTGAACGTGAAATGCCGGTCTTTGAGTTGCTGCTTTCCATAACGCTCGGTGATCAGTCGCAGGATTTCGGCCGCCCAGTTATTGACGACCGGTTTCTGTAAGAAGCCATGTAAATAGGCCAAGCTTTGTCGCGATTCAAACCGGCCATGCTGATCTCGGATGTGTGGCAGATATTCTTCGTACCGGCTCACCAGAAAGAATGCGGCAGCAAACGGATCAAACGGCAATGCAGAGTTGCGGATGGTAGGATAAAAAACTTTATTTCCCTCCCAGGTGAGAAAAGCAGGTTCCTGCACGACAATGCCATTTTCGAACAGCAACTCTGTCGCAAAAAAGAAAATCTCATCACCAATGGGCTGCCGGCAATAGGTGATTTTTGGACCGGTAAACGCATTGAAAACAGCTTTGTCGGATGTTACTTCATGCGCCATTCCGAGAATTTCTCCGAAGATGAGCTTAAAGGTATACTTACTGCGTGAAGTAACCCGGTGGGTATATATCAGTAGCATCTTACAGAGAATGAACGATTCAGGCGGAGGCGACCGGCTGAGCTTTAGTTTGAAGGTACAGTTGATCCAGAATAAAATGAGCGGCTTTTCCGTCACCAAAAACAGCTGGGAATTCCAGTTCTCCCGATTGATGCATGAAAAAATCAAAAGCTTCCCGGATACGAATTGGATCAGCATCGCAGATACGGGCAGTTCCATTCTGCACCAATTCTACCCATTCCGTTTCAGGACGAAGGATAATGCAGGGTTTGCGGAAGAAAAAGGCTTCTTTCTGAACACCACCGGAATCGGTAATGACCATTTTTGCTTTCTGCTCAAGCACAATCATCTCTAAAAAGGAAGCAGGCTCTATCAATTCCAGCCAACCACGTTTGAGCTGTTCCTGTAAGGCAGGTACAAGCAAATCCTGCAGCATTTTACGTGTGCGAGGATGCAAGGGTAGCAAAATCCGGATGCCTGATTCTTCGGCCAGATCCATCAAAATGCCGAACAGCGCATTGAGGCGATCTGGTTCATCGGTGTTGTTATTCCGGTGAATCGTAGCCAAAATGAACGGACGGTTTTCGAGTTCTAATCGTTCTGTGATCTGGGTTTTTTGCTCCGCCACTGCGGCGTAATGCAAACTGTTATCGTACATCAGATCTCCACACTGAAATATCCCCGGATTATCGGCTGTATAGGGAGGATGACTCGCCTTGAATCCTTCGTTTAGCAAGTTGTTGTATCCCGTTGGAGTGGGAGAGAACAACATGGTTGAAACATGATCACACAAAATGCGGTTCACTTCCTCCGGCATTTTTTTATTGAAAGAGCGCAAACCGGCTTCAATATGCGCAATGGGGATATGTATCTTTGATCCAGCAATGGCAGCCGCAAGCGTCGAATTAGTATCACCGTATACAACCAGCCAATCGGGTTGTTCTTTGAGAAGGATTTCTTCCATACCGGTAAGTATGGCCGCCGTTTGTTTTCCGTGCGATCCGGATCCGACTCCTAGGTTGTAATCAGGTTGAGGAATACCCAGTTCGGTGATAAATACATCCGACATGTTGGCGTCGTAATGTTGCCCGGTATGGACGATCACTTCCGTTACGGTGTGTGGGAATTCTCTGACAGCTCTGCTCAACGCAGCGGCCTTAATTATTTGGGGGCGTGCCCCGATGACGGTTACGATTTTCATTCGGGATAAAAATAGGAAAAAGCGCGCTCCTTGAATGTGTGAAGTTTTTTGCAGGGAATCTGTACATTTAGCCAATCGCGTCCCTATGAAAAACTGGTTTGTACGGGTATTAATATCCTCTATTGCCGTGCTGATTTCAGCCTATATGCTTCCACATGTGGACATTGTCAGCTGGCAGGCTGCAATTATGCTGGCCATTCTACTTTCGTTTCTCAACGCATTTCTCAAACCCATACTGGTCATACTTACCTTACCAGTCACTATTTTTAGCCTTGGTCTGTTTCTTTTAGTGATCAATGCTGGAATTATTATAATGGCCGATTACCTGTTGGATGAATTCAAAGTGGATGGATTTTTCTGGGCCTTGTTGTTTAGTTTAATACTCTCCATTGTAAATTCTGTGCTCGAAGGACTACTTGGAACAAATCAGAAGGAAGATGAAAATGAGTGAACAAGACAGTAGTTCTCAGCTCCCCTTGAATATCCTGATGGGTGCTGTCGATCATGCCTCTTCTGTTGTCCTGATCTCGAGTTTTTCGGAGGCAGATGTTTCAAAGAGATTTCGGATCGAATACGTCAATTCAGCATTTGGTCACCTCTCTGGATTGAATCGGAAAGAGGTACTCGGAAAAGATCCGTTGGATTATTTTTTTATTACGGATCCTGAATTTAAACAAGCTGGAATTCGTCCTGCATTGTCACAGGGAAGGAGTATTCAGCCAGAATTTGAGATTCTGAGCCGCGACGGCCAACGTTTCTGGATTCAGTTTCGAATTGCTTCATTTACGGAGAACGAGCGTTCTTTTCAGGTGTGGACGCAGATCAATCAGGTGGAGAAATCGAAAGATGTGATCACCTCCATAGAGCATCGTGCTTCCCTGAAGCAAGTATTTGACTCCAGTGAGGAGCTTGTTTTTTGTCTCTCGATTACCGAAAATCTGATTTATGCCAATCATTCATTCCTAAAGGAAGCCGGATTTTCGGAAGATGAATTTCAGAACCAGCCTGTGCTGAGTCTATTGCTAAGTGAAGAAGCCAGCACGATTGCAGATGCATTCCAATCAGCCAGACAAGGAATCCCTCAGCAGTTTAGTGCCACCATTCAA
>CALQRR010000288.1 GCA_943333015.1 Chitinophaga pinensis
AATACCTTTCCGGTAGAAGTGGTTGTGAATGCCAACAAATTATCGGGTAAAACATCTGTGCTTAAGCTGGAGCGCGATGGTGTGGTGCTGGCAACACAAACGGTCAGTATTAGCAGCCCGACCAATGTGCAAACGTTCCCTTTTCAGCTAAAAGCGGATAAGCCGGGCATACAGCGCTACAAAGTAACTCTCAGTGCTGTGGATGGTGAATACACGCTGGCAAACAACAGCCGCGATTTCTTTATCGAGGTGATAGACAGCCGTCAAAAGGTTCTCATACTGGCCGATGCTCCCCATCCCGATGTTGCGGCCATTCGCCTGAGTTTGCAATCGAACGAAAATTACGAAGTGGAAGTGAAGCTGGCCAATGCCTTTACTGGAACCGTAAAGGGATATAGTCTGGTTATTTTACATCAGCTGCCAAGCAAGAGCAATCTGGCTCAGCGCATTATTCAGGAGCTGGAGGCATCCAATACACCCACTTGGTTTATTGCAGGAAATGCAACATTAACGGGGCTTCTCAATCCGGTGCAGCCGCTTGTTCAGTTTTCGGGCGGCAAAGGTGCAATGAATGAGTCATTACCTCGTGCGAATAAGGACTTTGCATTATTTACGATGTCGGATGAGTTGCGGAAAGCCTTCAATACGTTTGAACCACTTCAGGTTCCGTATGCCGCTTATCGCGTTCAGGCATCAGCGGCAACGATGCTTCGTCAACGGATTGGTACGGTGGATACCGATTTTCCACTGTTTGTGTTTTCTTCAGACGCAGACCGCAAAACAGCTATTTTGCTCGGAGAAGGAATATGGCGCTGGCGTTTACACGATTTTCTAGAGCATGAAAATCATGCACTCTTCGACGAATTCATTTCCAAAACGGTTCAGTATTTAAGTGTTCGCAACGAGCGTCGCAATTTCAGGATTGTTGCAAAAAACAGCTTCAACGAAAACGAACCGGTTACGTTTGAAGGCGAAGTATACAATGCGTCCTACGAGTTAATCAACACACCGGATGTTTTGATCAATATTTTTGATGAAGCCAACCGCAAGTATGCCTATAGCATGAGCAGAACCACCACTGCTTATACGCTCAATGCAGGAATGATGCGTTCAGGTAATTATCGGTATGAAGCATCAGTGAATGTAGGAGGGAAGAATTACACCGCCGCCGGAAGATTTGTTGTAAAGCCTGTACTCGCAGAGCTCAGTTCGATAACTGCCGATCATGTTCTGTTGCAAACATTGGCTAGTCGCAACGGGGGTGAACAGTTCATGCCCCGCGATTTGTTGAAGCTTGTCGATAAAATCAAAGCGCGCGAAGATGTAAAACCACTTTCACGTAGTGAGATCAAACTTCGGGAATTGGTTCAACTCAAATGGATCTTCTTTCTGATACTTATACTGTTGGGGACGGAATGGTTTCTTAGACGTCGGAACGGATCGTACTAA
Source organism: Chitinophaga pinensis (assembly GCA_943333015.1). GTDB lineage: Bacteria > Bacteroidota > Bacteroidia > M30B66 > M30B66 > CALQRR01. The sequence continues at coordinate 1,450 of CALQRR010000288.1, forward strand.
AGCCGGCTGTAATACTTTCGAATATTTATTGGAAAAGGTGCACAACCAACCTGCTTTTTCTCCCCGTTACTAAAATATTCGAGGTGTGCTTTGATGACAACATTGCCTCGGTGTGTTTCCGGAATTGCCAGCTGCATGGAGCAGATCACGGTGTCTTTGATGGGGAAATCGAGCCATACTGCCCGAACGTTCTGACCAGTTTGTGAATACAAGGCTGATTCGACTAAGGGTGTGATAAACGACCAGTTTTCTGGAACTTCGGCAACGAGGCGCACAGGTCCCCTGACGGACTTCCGGATAATTTGAAAGTTGATGGATGTGCTCATTCCGAAACGCCCCTGTGATGGGCCTGTCATCGAAAACTCCGGTTGAGCCGAAAGGGAAGAGGCCAGCAGAATGGAAAAAGCAGTTTTACTGATCGCGGAACGCATACTGCATTGCTTTAGTGAGTAATTCACGGGTCATTCCATTTTTTGAATCAAACAAATCATTCACTGCTTGTTCGAGTTCATTGAGGCTGATGAAGCTATCTTTGTTGAGATCAATACGAAGCAGTTCCGAAGGAAATTCAGCCATATCCTCTGCAGAACGTGTGCGCCAATCAGGATGCTCTTCCAACAAAACAGTCCATTTCTGATAACTGGATTCTGGAATAAATTTCCGGATTGGATACGGGCGCGAATTCCGGTTGATCTTGCGCAAAACTTGCACAAAATAACTTGTCGAATCGCTGTAATGATCGTTCAACCAATCGTCTGATTGGGCAACACCTGCTTCATCCACCCACGTGGAAGGTGGTGTATCAATCTGCTTGTCGTTCAGGTCAACAATACCATCCTGATCTTGGTCGCTCGTACAGCCTGTTTCGTTTACCGGAAAGCCTTTCGGTGTGCCATAACAGCGGTCCTTTTTATCGCTCACACCATCACCATCTTCATCCGCGTTCCAGATTTCTTCAAAATTCACAGTTGAATAATCTACCGCAGGAGCAATGGATTTAGAAAACGTAGCTTCTTTAGAGGTTTTTTTATTCAGTGACACATTCAACCGGAGTGAAATTTGCTGGATGTTGTCCCATTTCGGCGTATCGGTATTGCGATCCAGATTGTCCGATTGCATAAACATGTTTTTCCAGCTTACGTCGAGGGATGTTCTGCCTGAAAGTGTAGCCGAAAGCCCCATTTCAAGAGGAAAACAGAGGCTTCGTTGAGCGATCGCCAAAGGAGATTCATAGGTGTAATCACGTTGGAGAATACCCGAAACTTGTTGGTTAAACGATGCTTCCGGAAGATCGCGGATGGTGCCATCGCTCCAATATTGGTAAAGCATGCCGTTTTTATCTTGCAAATCGGTATAGGTATCGAACTCAATAATCGCAATTCCACCTAAGATATAAGGGTTGAATCGATTGCCCTCTTCCGTTTGAAAGAGCGCCCGACCGACCATTAGTCCATACTGGATGGTTTCAGATTTAAAATTATTCCGTTTCAGCGACCGTTGCTCATTCCAAGTGATAGTGCTTTGGGAAATAAAAAGGGCTGTTTTCCACCCCTGATATCCGAATCTGAAAGACGCTCCTTTGGAGAAATTTCCTGCATGAAAGGGGCTGACGGCATCGTCACCTTGAAACCGGATGCTTCCTATTTCAACAGATAATGCCGTCTGAAGCACCGCTGGATTTCCGGCTGTTCGCATTTGTCCATAGGAGTTTGCGTAGCTCAATGGCAACATAAACAGAAAGAAATAAACACGAAGTTGGAGCGGTGTCATCAATGGCGTAAAATTGCAGAAAATTCTGTTCTGCCAAGCTTCAAAACATACTGAATGAACAGCCCAATTTTAATCATCGATAATTACGATTCGTTTACCTATAATTTGGTACATCTGCTGGAGGAAATCACGGGAGTGAAACCGCGAACTATCCGTGTGGATGCGCTACGTTCCGAGGATCTAACCCAAGCGGCGGCGGTGGTGATATCTCCCGGACCGGGTTTGCCTGAAGAAATGGGATCTCTCATGGATTGGGTCAGGATAGCAATCAACACCAGACCAACGTTGGGAGTGTGTCTTGGTCATCAGGCCATTGCATGTGCTCTGGGTGGCAGTTTGCTGCAGTTACCCTTAGTGTATCATGGCATTGCACGGACAGGCCACGTTGTCATTTCTGATCCAATGTACCATGCAGTAGCATCGGAATTTGATGCTGGTAGTTATCATTCATGGACCGTTGCCCAAAGTGGATTTCCAGAAGAACTCATCCTCACTGCGCAGGATAAACAAGGGGATGTATTGTCGTTTATTCACCGTTCTAAACCCGTTTGGGGCGTTCAGTATCACCCAGAATCCATTCTTAC
>CALQRR010000289.1 GCA_943333015.1 Chitinophaga pinensis
ATCGTTGATCATATTTGCCTATGAGCGTGAACTGATTCGCCAGAAGCTCGATACCACCGTGACGAATGCTGAGATTGAGAAATATTACAAGGAAAATGCTGCTAATTTTGAACTTCGCAGTAACATTATCCGTCTGAGATACCTCAAGCTTCCGATCAAAACACCCAATGCCGACAAAGCCCGAAAGTGGTTTCTCTCAACACGGCCAGATGACAAAGACAAACTGGAGCAATTTGCCCGGTTGTATGCCGTTAACTTCCTACTGGATGACTCCAACTGGCTTATGCTCGAAGATGTTATCAAAGAGATACCGATGGGAGCTTATGCTGCAGAAGACTTTAATCGCAACAAGCGCCTTTTAGAGCTCGATGATAAAGAATACCATTACCTTGTTGCCATTACCGGTTTCATGGTAAAGGACAGTAATGCCCCACTTAGTTTCGAGAAGGAAAACATTCGGAATATTATCCTGAACAAGCGTAAAATCAGGCTCATTGAACAAATGCAGCAGGATGCTTACAACGATGCAATGAATGAGAAAAATATCGAACGCCTTGATCCCGGCAAATAAAGGGATGCGTGCCATTTTAAGTATTTTATTCTTTGTTCTGCCGGCAATTTTAGTTGCCCAGCCAAAGAGTATTGATAAGATCGTTGCCGTGGTTGGCGATAAAGCTATTTTGCTTTCTGATGTTGAAGCTCAGGCCATGCAAATGGAGCAACAGGCTACAACGAAAGATCCAAATTTGCGCTGCAATGTGCTGGAAGATATGATTGTCCAAAAGCTCTTGCTGAATCAGGCCGACAAGGACAGTGTTGTTGTTTCAGATGCACAGGTGGATGGTGAACTCAACAAGAAGATTCGATATTTTGTCGGTCAAATTGGTTCGGTAGAAAAGCTGGAAGCCTATCTGGGTAAATCTATAGTACAAATCAAAGATGATTTCCGTGAACGGATTCGTGATCAATTGTTGGTGCAACAAATGCAGGGTAAAATTGCAGGTGAGGTGAAAGTTTCTCCTGCAGAGGTGCGTGCCTATTATGATGCCATTCCGGTTGATAGTATTCCATTCATCGAAAGTGAAATTCAGGTAGCTCAAATTTTGAAGAAACCTCCGGTCAATCAGGTCGAACGCGAGCGTGTCAGGAAAGATCTTCAGGAAATTCGTCAGAAAATTGTTGATGGACGCTCCTTTGCTTCCATGGCTGCTTTTTATTCAGAAGATGTGGTCTCAGCTGCAAAGGGCGGAGAACTCGGATTTGTAGGTCGTGGTGATCTGGTACCCGAATTTGAAGCCATCGCTTTTTCGCTCAAAGGGAAAGAGATTTCCGAAATCGTTGAAACCATGTTTGGCTTTCATATTATGCAACTCATCGAACGCCGCGGAGAAACAATCAATGTCAGACATATTTTGATTTCACCCAAAGCATCTGCTTCGGATCTCGATGTTGCCAGGATTAAATTGGATAGTATTGCTCAGGTTATACGTTTAGGAAGAATGAGTTTTGAAGAGGCAGCGCTGAAGTTTTCGGATGATGCCGATACCAAAAACAATGGTGGCTTACTGATCAATCCTGCTTCCGGATCCACATGGTTTGAAATTTCTCAAATGGATCAAAGTCTGTTTTTTGTCGTCGATAAAATGAAAATAGGGGAACTTTCTGATCCGGTTCCCGTTCGTGTTGGTGAAAAGAAAGAATCGTACCGACTGGTTACTCTAAAAGCGAGAACTGAACCTCACCGGGCGAATCTAAAAGATGATTACCAGCGTATTCAGCTAGCAGCCGAAGCCGAGAAAAAAGAAAAGCTCGTTCGCGAATGGATTCAACGCAAACGCCAGTCATTTTTTATTAAAATTGACCCTGAATTTGTCAATTGCCCTTTCCAGAATTCCTGGAACAATCAATAAACCTAGTTTCGTTCATGCAAACATTCAATTCCGACGTAGAAGCCATTGATAGTCTCAAAGACGCATATACCCGACTGGATGCCGAGATCGGTAAGGTGGTTATCGGGCAGCAAGAGGTCGTTAAAGATGTAATTATCTCCATTTTTAGTCGTGGACATTGCCTTCTTGTTGGCGTGCCTGGGCTAGCCAAGACATTACTTGTTACGACCATCTCACGCGTTCTTGGTCTCGATTATAACCGTATTCAGTTTACGCCCGATTTGATGCCTTCCGACATCGTCGGCACCGAAATTCTGGACGAAAACCGTCAGTTTCGTTTTATCAAAGGGCCACTTTTTGCGAACATCATTTTGGCTGATGAGATTAACCGTACACCGCCTAAAACGCAGGCCGCCTTGCTGGAAGCTATGCAGGAAAAAGCGATTACAGCAGCTGGGAAACGGTATGAACTCGGACAACCTTTTTTCGTTTTGGCTACTCAGAATCCAATCGAACAAGAAGGAACCTATCCGCTTCCGGAAGCACAACTCGATCGTTTTATGTTCAATATCTGGGTGGACTATCCCAAGTATGAAGATGAATTATTGGTGGTGAAAAGCACCACATCTGATTCTAAAGTGGAACTCAAGTCGATTCTTTCGTCTGAAGAAATCCTCTTCTATCAAGAACTTGTACGCCGTGTTCCGGTTACAGATAAAGTGCTTGAGTATGCGGTGAAATTAGCAGTTAAGACACGTCCGAATTCAGAACATGCACCCGATGTGGTGAAAAAATATCTTGCTTGGGGAGCTGGGCCACGCGCATCTCAGTTTTTAGTACTCGGTGCTAAATGTCATGCAGCGATCCGTGGGCGTTACTCTCCCGATATTGAAGATGTCAATGCCGTCGCAACGGCAATCCTTCGTCACCGAATCATTCGAAACTACAAAGCGGAAGCAGAAGGAATCAGTGTGGAATCAATCATTCGTCAAATCATGGACTAATCGTTCATCCACGCATACCCATAAAAAAAGCCGGACGTTACATCCGGCTTTTTTTATTTACATCAATCTCTGATCAATAATAGGTCAGACGAATTACATCTGCCAGATGTTTTGCATAGCGAATTACCTGACGGGTGTACCCATATTCATTGTCGTACCAAACATAGAGTACGATGTTTCGTTTGTCATTTGCTACAATCGTTGCCGGACTGTCAACAATGGAGGCGCATGGATTACCAATCATGTCGCTCGATACCAGTTCGTTGGAAATAGAATATTGGATCTGTTCTACCAAATCACCTTTGAGCGCAGCATTCCGAAGCACACTGTTAACGTCTTCTTTCGAAGTATCTGTTTCTACCGTCAACTTTAGAATTGCCAAAGAAACGTTAGGTGTTGGAACGCGCACCGAGTTCGACGTCAGCTTTCCGGATAATTCCGGAATCACTTTTGTTACGGCACTTCCAGCTCCCGTTTCTGTTATAACCATGTTTAGCGCTGCGGAACGGCCACGACGGTATTTTTTATGAAAGTTATCGAGCAGATTCTGGTCATTGGTATACGAGTGAATCGTTTCAATGTGACCGCTCTGAATACCTAAATTATTCTGAATCACTTTAAGGATTGGAACAATGGCATTGGTGGTACAAGATGCCGCGGAGAAAATGGTTTCGGTGTGATGATCAAAAGACGCATGATTGACGCCATGAACGACATTGGGAATGTCTCCTTTCCCAGGAGCCGTGAGCAATACTTTGCTAATTCCTTTCGCTTTCAAATGCTCACTCAATCCTTCTCGATCGCGCGATGCGCCGGTATTGTCAACTAACAATGCATCTGAAATGCCATACACGGTGTAATCAATTTCAGCAGGCTTACTGCCGGCAATCATTTTTACTGTATG
>CALQRR010000290.1 GCA_943333015.1 Chitinophaga pinensis
CAACATCTCCCAATCGGAAAATTCAACGATGGTTTCCATACCTGGTTTAAGCCAGATATCAGTAACAGTCATTTTATTTTGAGTGATGGTTCCGGTTTTATCGGAGCAGATAAACGTTACCGAGCCGAGTGATTCCACCGCTGTTAATTTGCGCACGAGCGCATGATGGCGAACCATACGTTTGGCGCCTAATGCAAGAGCAATGGTTACCACTGCTGGTAATGCTTCCGGAATGGCAGCCACTGCCACAGAAATGGACGTGAGCAGCATCCGCATGGGATCCTCGCCCCGTAATATACCTACGCCGAAAAGTATCAGGCAGATAAAAAACACCCCAATGGAGAGTCGTTTGGCAAAATCGGCTAGTCGGATTTGTAAGGGAGTTTGACTATCGTCTTCCTGAAGCAATTGAGCAATGCGACCAATCTCTGTGTTAATCCCCGTTGCAACCACCACAGCTTCTCCCCTACCACTAATCACCACCGTTGATTTATACGCCATATTCAACCGGTCGCCGAGCGGTATAGCAGCATCTTTTATTTCCTTAATGTTCTTGGATACAGCACTGGATTCGCCGGTTAACGAAGCTTCCCCGATTTTCAATCCATGCACTTCGATCAAACGTACATCTGCAGGAACCACCATACCCGTTTCCAGAATGATAATATCACCAGGAACAATTTGGATTGCTGCAACCTGTAATATTTCACCTTGCCTGCGAACAGTCGAATTGAGAGCTGTTAGTTTTTTCAAGGCATCCAATACTTTCTCGGCTTTGTATTCCTGAAAAAAACCGATGACCGCATTGATCAGTAAAATGAATAAAATAACAGCAGCATCTTCGGGTTCACCAATGATAAAAGAAATGACCGACGCAAATAAAAGAATGAAAATCATGACATTCTTAAACTGATTTAAAATCAATTTTAGAATGGAGATTTTCTTTTTTCCAGGCAGTTCGTTTTTGCCGTATTGAGCAAGTCGTTCCTCAACAGTATCGGGAGATATTCCATTGGGAGTGGTATCGAGTAACTGATATATTTCATCAATAGGAAGTAAATGATGATTCATCAGTTTTAAAATTTCAAATGGAATAAATACACCACAAACAAATCTTAAATTATGAATGAAGCATGCCTTTTTTCTCTGCACGCAGAATATTATCAATGCCTTTAATGAGTGCATCCGGATTAAAAGAAATACTGTCGATGCCTTCACTCACAAGAAACTGCGCAAATGCAGGAATATCGCTTGGCGCTTGCCCACACAATCCAACTTTTATCTGATTGCGTTTCGCTGCGCGGATGGTTTCCCGAATCAAGCCTTTAACAGCAGGATTTTCCTCGTTAAACAGATCACTGATCAGCGCGGAATCCCGGTCAAGTCCCAATGTAAGCTGTGTTAGGTCGTTAGAGCCAATAGAAAATCCATCAAACAGTTTCGCAAACTCATCTGCCAGTAAAACATTACTCGGAATCTCCACCATCACATAAACTTCAAGTCCGTTTTCCCCTTGAATGAGGCCATTGCTGGCAAGTTCATCTATGACTTTTTGTCCTTCTTCTACGGTGCGGCAAAATGGAATCATTAATTTAACATTATGAAGTCCCATTCCATTCCGGACTTTTTTCATTGCCTGACACTCTAGCGCAAATCCTTTTCTGTAAAAATCACTGTAATAACGGGACGCCCCGCGTAAACCGATCATTGGATTTTCTTCATGAGGCTCAAAATAGGATCCACCAAGCAGGTTTGCGTATTCATTACTCTTAAAATCACTCATCCGCACAATCACATCCTTGGGATAAAAAGCAGCAGCTACAAGGGATACAGCCTGAGCAAGCTTGTCCACGAAATAGGATTTCCCATCGGGATAATTCATGGTGAGAGCATTTATTTCTGCACGCTTAACAGGATCAGTTACTTTCTCAGGTTCGATAAGGGCAAGCGGATGAATACCAATGCTGTTGCTGATGGCAAATTCGAGACGCATCAAACCGACTCCTTTATTGGGGTATTTGCTCAGTTCAAAAGCACGGTCGGGATCTGCCAAAATAAACATGGGAGCTGTTTCGGGCATTTCCAAATGACTAAAATCTTCTTCCTTGATATCCCACGTTAAACGTCCATCGTAAATCAAGCCATCCTTACTACCTGCACAAACAACCGTAACTTCCTGACCGTCTTTTATCACTTCCGTGGCATTGCTGCATCCAACCACTGCAACAGTTCCAAGTTCCCGTGCAACGATGGCGGCATGACTAGTTCTACCACCTTTGTTGGTCACAATGGCGACTGCTTTTTTCATGACTGGATCCCAGTCCGGATTGGTAATATCGGTGATTAGAATTTCACCCTCTTGTAAAAGCGAACCCTCGTGGGGACTTTTAAGAATCCGGGCTTTTCCTGAAGCAATTTTATCCCCTAGCGCAATACCTTTGGTTAAAACGGTTCCTTTATCTTTTAGAGTATATACCTGATGAACCCGCGATTTAGCTTGCTCCTTAACAGTTTCAGGTCTGGCTTGAAGGATATAAAGCTGGCCGTTTTCTCCATCCTTCGCCCACTCTATGTCCATGGCTTTTTCATAATGCTTTTCGATAACATGGCACCATCTGGCTAACTGAATTACTTCCGAATCACTGAGTGAATAACGGGACTGCATCTCAACAGTTGTAGGAAGATTGATCAATGTATCAGCAGCTGAAACGCTTAATGAAGTACCTACATATCCCAATGTAAATTCCTTTTTCCCACATTGTTTTTTGAGAAGAGGATTGACATTTTCAATGTTTAGAGTAGGCTTAAAAATCATCCATTCATCTGGTGTAACGCGCCCTTGAACAATATTCTCACCCAATCCCCAAATACCATTGATGATGATAGCATTTTCAAAACCACTATCCGGATCAATTGTAAATGCAACACCAGACGCACCAATATCACTTCTAACCATTTGTTGAATACCAATGCTCAAAGCGATAGCCATTCCTGAAAATCCCATGTCGTGCCGGTATTTGATTGCTCGATCAGTATATAAAGACGCGTAGCAGAGCTTGACAGCCTCCAGTAACTGCTCGTCACCTTGAATATTCAAATAGGACTCCATCCGCCCAGCAAAACTGGCAGTGGGCAAATCTTCCGCAGTGGCGCTACTTCTAACAGCAACGCGCAAATTATCAATGCCAGTTTCATTGCATAGCCAGCGGTAACCATCTCGAACACCTGTAATGATCTCATCCGGTAAATATCCTTCAAGGATGGCCTTTCGGGCAGAATTTCCAATCTCAGCAAGGTTTGTAAATTCTTTTGTATCCACCTTTTTCAAGAGGTCATCCAAAAGAGTATCCAGTTTATTCTTCTGACAGAATAAACGATAAGCTTCGGCAGTCAGCGCAAATCCATTGGGAATAGAAATGCCTTTTGACTGAAGTGCAGTGTACATTTCACCGAGTGAGGCGTTTTTTCCTCCAACACGTGAAATATCATGAATGCCAAATGAACTGAATGGTAAAATATAGGTAGAATTCATACTCCGGAAATTTCAGTTATTAAGAATTAAAAAATCTCATTATGACCGTGCAAGTGTGTAGAAGAGAAAAAACACGCTGAAAATCACCCGGCATCAATATGTTGAATTCGTGAATTAAATGGTATTTTAATGTCACATTTTCAATTCATTAAGATACTATATTTATCGAATCAATGAAACTTACAATGGACTATTCTATTTTCCGGAATGGAAACACACGTCAATCAGTACGTTAAAGTATGAACACCTTTCGATCATTGTACTG
>CALQRR010000291.1 GCA_943333015.1 Chitinophaga pinensis
ACAAAACGACTGGTGCTGCCCGCCGTAAGCGAGTTGTTGAGGATTTCGGTAAAGCCGATGCTGCAGAGATGATCACTCAGGTGGTTTTTAACACTCCAGAGATCTGGTTTTTCAGGGATGGATGTTGATGCACGCACCTGAGTAGGAATTGCGATGGTGTTATACCCATAGATGCGCAAGATTTCTTCGGTCACGTCGGCCGGTGTTTTGACATCCACCTTGAATGGCGGTATGCTCAGCTTTAGTCCTTTGGTGTTTTCGGCTTCGACGCGGATACCCAATTTTTCCAGAATGCTGATCGCATGTTCGCGTGGGATGATTTCACCTACCAAGCGGTCCAACGTTGCCCAGGTTAATTCCACCGCAGACCATTCTACCGGTTGCGGATAGCGATCTATCAGCCCTCCTTCGATGGATCCGCCGGCAAGTTCGATGATGAGTGAAGCAGCGCGTTCGAGCGCAATAACGGGCATTTCCGGATCAGCTCCGCGTTCGAAACGGAAAGAAGAATCGGTTTTGAGGCCCAAGGCACGGGATGTTTTTCGCACCCATACAGCATTGAACGTGGCCGATTCGAGGAAGATGGAGGTTGTTGTTTCTTTAACTCCTGAATGCAATCCGCCAAACACACCAGCAATGCACAGCGGCTTTTCGGCATCGCAGATCATCAAATCGTTGGAGCCCAGTTTACGTTCCAGTCCGTCGAGTGTGACGAAAAGTGTTCCTTCGGCACAGGTTTTTACATGAATAGCATTGCCGGCAATGGATGCCCGGTCGAAAGCATGAAGCGGTTGCCCCAGTTCATGCATCACGAAATTGGTGGCATCCACGATGTTATTGATCGATTTAAGACCGATGGATTTGAGCGCATGCTGCAGCCATTCGGGACTTTGCTTCACTTCCACTCCCTGAATACAGATGCCCGCATAACGCGTTATAGATTCGGGATTTGCCGAGATGGTGACCTGAATAGGACTTTTGCCTTCGCGGAGTTCGAGGGCGCTTTCCGGGAAATGAAGTTGGTATGATTCGTCGGTGTAAAGCGTTGCCGCTAGATCGCGGGCTACTCCAAAATGCGACATGGCATCGGAGCGGTTGGGCGTGAGGCCGATTTCTAAGACAGTGTCGGAAATGACGTTGTAAAGATCGGCGACGGCAGTTCCTATTTTGGTGGAAGCGGGCAGGACGATGATTCCGGCGTGGCTACCGCCAAGTCCGATTTCGTCTTCGGCACATAACATTCCCTGAGAAAGTTCCCCACGGATTTTACTTTCCTTGATGGTAAAGGCTTCTCCTTCGGATGGAAACAATTCGGTTCCGATGGTGGCAACCACCACTTTTTGACCGGCAGCCACATTGGGTGCTCCGCAGACGATCGAAAGCAGTTCTGTTCCACCCACATCAACGGTTGTAAGGCGCAGTCGGTCGGCATTGGGATGCTGAACGCAGGTTTTTACTTCTCCTACGACAAGTCCTTTCAAACCCCCTTTGTGGCTTTCAAAAAGTTCCAGTCCTTCTACTTCGAGCCCTGATGCGGTAAGCAAGCGGGAAGTTTCTTCTGCTGTTGGAATGGGGGAAATATAGCGCTGAAGCCAGCTGTAAGAGATTTTCATGGATAGGGAATTCGGGGGCGCTAAAGTACAAGGAATGCAGCAGGCTATCAAACCGTGGAGGCAGATTGCGCAGGGGGAGCTGTTGATTTTATGGGAATGAGCACGAAATCGATGGTTTCAATCAGCACCCAGCGGCAAGGATAGAGCGAAAAGCCCGAAGCGCGCGGGCAGGAGGGGAGCCGGACTTGCAGTGAAAGCCTGTGCGCCGCCCTTGATACTTTAATATATAGTATTTGGGGTACACGTGCACCCACGGTTCGCTTTTCCGCCTTCAGAATTTGTATGTAACCCTCCTGCAATTTGAGTGTCTGAAGTTTACGAGCTGATATTATTCGGTTAATATGATTTTTGAATTGACATGAACAGGCGTGCCGCGCAGTAAGGTTTGTAATACAATGCAACTCCGCTCGGTTGCTTTCAATAGTCTATCAGTCAACTCTGTTTGTACCGAATTTAAAACGGTAATTTCTATTTCTAGCCCCATGCTTTGAAATCCAACAGGGACATCTTTTTTTAATTGGAGTGTTCCGCGAACATCGACATGAGCGGTTGCAATTATTTTAGTTTTTATCAGTGTAATATCAAGCCGATTCGCAATCATTCGGAGGGCCGTGTCAAAGCAGGATGCTAAAGCAGCACAGAGTAAATCTCCTGAATTTGGAAAATCGTGATCACCTCCAACCGCCCGGTGGACTCCAATTGGAAAATCAACTTTAAGTTTCTCGTTAATTGTGACGGATGTATGAAGTGGATCATCTAAGTTTTTTCCTTCAATCATCGCCATATCTGTTATGAATGCGGCGTCAGGATTTTCAATATACTTCTCCATTAAGGGTTGCTGTCGTTCCTTTATAATTGATTTTTTAAGCATACTAGTAGTTGTTTAATGAATGATGCATAAATATAAGTATATATAAAACCGGCAAGCTGCTATCATAGTCGTAATTGTTTTTAGTTTGCAGTTCCTATCTGCGCACCTGCTTTTTTGCAATGCTTTTTAACTCGATTCACTTTTTTCTGTTTTTGCCCATCGTGGTCGGGCTGTATTATCTCCTGCCCAAGCGGATGCGCTGGTTGCTGATTTTACTGGCAAGCTGTTATTTCTACACTGCGTTTTTCTGGCCGTATCTGCTATTGCTTTTTCTGCTGATCGGCATTGATTATTATTCGGGGATTGTCATTGAACAAGCAGTTGGGGAGAAGAAACGCAAACGTTTTTTGGTGTTGAGCATTTTGGCCAACATCGGACTGCTTGCCGTTTTCAAATACACGAACTTCTTTATCGCGAATGCCAATGATCTGGCTGCAATCACTGGCAGTTCATTTTCGATGCGACAACTCAATATTCTCCTACCCATCGGACTTTCTTTCCATACGTTTCAATCGCTCAGTTATGTGATTGACGTGTATCGTGGAAATCAGAGAGCCGAGAAAGATTTGCGCATATATGCCAACTATGTGCTCTTTTTCCCGCAGATGGTGGCCGGCCCTATTGAGCGCTTTTCGCAACTGGGCAAAGAGCTGCACAAAGACGTTGTTTATTCGTCGACAAACATCATTGAAGGACTGCGATTGGTTATGTTCGGTTTGTTTGTCAAAATGTGCGTGGCCGACCCTTTGGCGGGATACGTCAATACGGTGTATGCCGATCCTGCAGCGTATTCAGCTGTCGCAGTGGGTGTGGCTTTGTGCTGTTTCTCCATTCAGATTTATGCTGATTTTCACGGGTATTCGACCATTGCCATTGGCAGCGCACGGATGTTGGGCATTGAGCTGATGGATAATTTTAACCGTCCGTATTTTGCCAGCGACATCCATGCGTTTTGGCAACGCTGGCATATTTCACTTACACGTTGGTTTCGCTTGTATGTTTACATTCCTTTGGGAGGAAACCGGGTAAACAAAAGCCGTTGGATGATCAATATTCTCCTCGTTTTTGCAGTGAGTGGCCTGTGGCACGGCGCTAACTGGACGTTTGTGTTTTGGGGAGTTTTACATGGATACCTGTATATCCTCTGGTATTACCTCAAGGGTAAATCGACCGACGAACTCGAGCAACCTGTTTGGAAAACGCTCTCTGCAGTGATTACCTTTATATTGGTGACACTGATCTGGGTGTTTTTTAGAAGTGAAGATTTTGAAAAAGTGACCGCTGTGTTTACAGCTCTTTTTTCAGGAAAAGC
>CALQRR010000292.1 GCA_943333015.1 Chitinophaga pinensis
ACATTTTATCTGAATAACTAGCTTTTTAATAGGAGTAAATTCAGTGTGATTACTTTGCCTTAAAATAAAGTGCGTCAAAATACTTGCAGTGCAAATCATATAAAAGCCCTTATGCCTATATTCACAAACAATCTATTTCTATGAAGGCACTCATTACTTCACTGGTACTTTTTATTTGCAGCATGTCTGTGGTTGCACAAACCTATTCGATTGGACACACGCAACTCACCTTTAGCGATGCATCACGTGGTAATCGGAGCATACCGGTAGAAGTATATTATCCTGCACAAAGCACTGGAGATAATGTTCCGGTGGCCGATGGTTCTTTCCCTGTATTGGTTTTCGGACATGGTTTTTTGATGACCGTTGACGCGTACGATGTTATTTGGAACAGCGTTGTACCCGAAGGTTTTATTATGGTTTTGCCAACCACAGAAGGCTCCTTTGCTCCTTCACATACAGATTTTGGAAAAGATCTGGCATTTTTGGTGGATGCTATAAAAACAGAAGGACTTACCAATAGCTCTGCTTTTTATGAAAAAGTGGCGCCAACTTCGGCTGTCATGGGCCATTCGATGGGCGGAGGAAGTGCATTTCTGGCTGTTCAGTACAACAGTTCAATTACTGCATTAGCCACACTGGCCGCAGCGGTCACAAATCCTTCCTCAGTAACGGCAGCAGCCGGAATCACCATTCCATCATTGACCATTTCAGGTAAAAATGACTGTGTTGCGCCCCCTGCGGATCATCAGCTACCGATGTACAATGCCCTCGCTTCCGGATGTAAATCATATGTCAACATTTTGGGTGCGAGTCATTGTCAATTTGCCGGAAGCAGTTTCACCTGTTCCTTTGGCGAGGCCACCTGTTCGCCTGGACCAGCCATTGCACCGGGACAACAGCAACTCACAGCAGCTGTTTATTTGAACAACTGGTTGAAGTTTTACCTCAAAGACGCGTGTACGGCCGGTGAAGAATTTCAAACCATGATCAGTTCTGCCATTTCCATCGAAGGGCAGCAAAACTGTGCATTAAGTTGCACCACCACAGGGCAAAATGCCGACACGAAGAACATGGGATTTCAGTTACTGCCGAATCCAGCACAGCAAGAAGTGATGCTATATTCGGAAATCACTTGGAAAAATGCGGAGGTACAGGTGTTAAATATCTGTGGTCAACAACTTGCAGGATACCCTATATCCAACAGCAACACAGTGAAATTGAATTTAAATCAGTTTGACGCGGGTATGTATTTCATTCGTGTTTTAGAAGCGGGAAAAATGACACGCATCAAACAGTTGATCGTTGCACGATAATGTGATCAATGGCCCGAATATATACAGCCGGAAGTACACGTTTCGGCCACTTCTACATCCGAAAGCTCCGGCAATTCAGGTTTCACCTTGTTCCAGATCCATATAGATAATTGCTCGCTGGTAGGATTTTCCAGTCCATCGATATCGTTTAGATAATTGTGATCGAGCAGATCGAGGAAGGGTTTGAAAGCTGCTTTAACATCCCCAAAATCCATAATCCAACCGGTAAGGACATCAGGTTGTCCTTCCACCCATAAGCGAATTTTATAAGAATGACCGTGCAAGCGGCGACATTTATGCCCTTCGGGAACGGCGGGTAAAAAATGCGCTGCTTCGAACGTAAAATCCTTGTAAATCTTCATCGGCAAAATGGGAATGAGGTGGATGGCAAAATAGTAGCATTTGGAATTCATAAAAAATGACATTCCTCAGGACTTGCTTATTGAAGTTTGAAATTAACTGGGAGATTGTATTCGATTCGAACGGGTTTACCTTCTTGACGCGCTGGCTCCCATTGCGGCATTTCCATTACCACACGAACAGCTTCTTCATCGAGCATTGGATCAATACTTCGAATGACCTTGCATGCTTGAATAGAACCGTCTTTCTCTATAATAAAACGCAATAAGACTTTCCCTTCTATTCCTTTTTTACGACAAGCTTTCGGGTATTCAATATGCGTCATTAAATATTTATGTAAATCCCCAGGAAAAACAGCCATTTGTTCAGCCGGATAATACAACGTATCCTTTCCGTCTGGTGTGAAACAATATCCTTTGCTCATTTTTCCGTTTACGAATTCCTCTTTTCGACGCAATACACCATCTGGATAATACCAAGAATGCATATTCATTGGTTGGTCGTTTTCAAAAACACCTTCAAAACTGATATTCCCTTCGGGATAAAACTCCTTCATTGTTCCGTGCTTCATGCCGCGACTGTAAAATGTTTCGCGCACTTTCTCTCCACTTGCAATGAATTCTTTGGTCAGTCCGTCTTTCATCTCGGAAGGAGGCATTTTCCCTAAACGACTTTCGATGCGCAACGTCTCGTTCATATCAAATTCCTTCAACAATGCACCTTGAGAATCGGTAGTATAGAGTCAGTATCGTCTGGCCTGATCGCGCTGACACAAATAACCGTCTGTATTCACAAACAGAGTATCCGATTGACCACACAAAAAGCTTGAAAAGAATAAAAGAAATACAATGGGAGATAACGTTTTCATAGCGGTTTGTGTGCTGACAAAAATACTGACCTGTGTTAAATAAATCAGGATCTGTAAAAGAATTAACAGTGTTTCATTCATTATCCAGTTGAACACGTCCTAGAAAAAATAAATCATCCAATGAAATTAGCACGATCACATGGTATATTGCAAAGCATTCTTTTAACAGATGCTTTTCTGACCAACTGTATTGCTTCAAATTATCAATTAAGGCTGTCCTAGATCTTCTCGTATGCGTATACTTTGGAACACATGTATGATTTTGCTCTGTATATTTTTCTCCCATACAAGCGTCGCCCAAATTGTTATCAATGAAGCCTCAAATCGCAACTACTCAACTATTGCAGATGAAGATGGCGATTTTCCGGATTGGATTGAATTATTTAACGCAGGAGCAGATTCGGTTAACTTATACAATTATGCATTAAGTGATGCCCTCGATCAGCCTTCGCAATGGACCTTCCCTCCTATTACATTAGCACCGAGTGAATATAAAGTGGTGTTTTGCAGTGGCAAAGACCGCAAGCCTGTTTCTGGATTTCAACATGTCGTGACCCATTCAGCTTTTAATCCAGTGACTGGCTGGAATACCCATACGTTTAGTGAGCCATTTTATTGGGATGGACTTTCCAATGTGCTCGTCAATGTGTGTTCGTATTCGGGTACGGGATATACCGTCAATTCCGTTTTCAATCAAACCGAAACGTCCTACAATTCTACATTGTACAGCTTTCAGGACAACAGTCCGGCTTCGTGTTCCGCGCAATATGGATCAGTTGCAACACGTCGTCCCAATATGATGCTCAATGGGAGTGTGATTGGAACAGGTGTTTCCCAAAATGGAGCGTACGATTATCCTGCACCTTATGGGAATTGGTATTGGGGAGCGCGCCACCAAATGCTCATTCCGGCGAGTGAACTACTTGCTTCTGGCTTAAGCGAAGGGTATATCAACAGTTTAGCCTTTGATGTAGCCTGGACTGAGCCCAGTACCGTTTACGATTACATTGACATCAACATGAAATTGGTTTCAGAAAGCAGTCTGAATACTACCTTTCAAGCCATCGATTTCAACAATAATCAGCACAGCAATTTTAAAATTTCTGAAGATGGAGAAACAGTGTATCTCTTTTCACCCGACCATTTGCCAATAAGTTCGCTCAATGTAACAGTGCAAAACCTTGATAACAGTTGCGGTTTGCTACCCGATGCGAGTAGCAATTACGTCTTGTTTGATACAGCTACAACAG
>CALQRR010000293.1 GCA_943333015.1 Chitinophaga pinensis
AGCATGAGCGAATCGATTGAAGCAAACCGCAACGAAGACACGATGAAGCTATTGCTTTCTTCGATGCGTCAGAAATTGGAAAAAGTCATGCTCGGTGGCGGGCAGAAACGGATTGACAAAGAACACGAAAAGGGCAAAATGACTGCCCGGGAGCGTATTGCATTCCTACTCGATAAAAATGCTCCTCAGCAGGAAATAGGTGCATTCGTAGGCGATGGCATGTATGAAGAACATGGCGGTTGTCCAAGTGGTGGTGTGGTGGTGGTGATCGGCTATGTGAACCGCCGTCAATGTATTGTTGTGGCCAACGATGCTACAGTAAAAGCAGGCGCTTGGTTTCCCATCACCGCGAAGAAAAACTTACGGGCACAGGAAATCTCCATCGAAAACCGACTACCAATCATTTATTTGGTTGATAGTGCGGGCGTTTTTCTGCCTATGCAGGATGAGATTTTTCCTGACAAAGAACATTTCGGACGCATTTTCCGGAACAACGCAGTGATGTCCTCCATGGGCATTTTACAGATTTCAGCCGTCATGGGCAGTTGTGTTGCCGGTGGAGCGTATTTGCCCATTATGAGCGATGAAGCCATGATCGTTAAAGAAACCGGAACCATCTTTCTAGCTGGTTCCTATCTTGTAAAAGCAGCCATTGGCGAAGACATCGATAACGAAACATTGGGTGGAGCAACCACGCACTGTGAGATCAGCGGAGTAACCGATTACAAATGCGAAAACGACGCCGATTGCTTAACCCGCATCCGCAATATCATGGATAAAGTTGGCGCTCCACTGCAAGCAGGTTTCGACCGCATTGAAGCAAAAGCTCCCAAGAAAGATCCGCAGGAATTATACAGCGTTCTTCCCGAAACACGCGATAAGCCTTACGACATCCACGAAGTGATTGATCGTTTGGTGGATGATTCTGATTTTGAGGAATACAAAAAGAATTACGGACAAAGCATCGTATGCGGACTTGGACGGATTGAAGGATGGGCCGTTGGCATTGTTGCCAATCAGCGCAAAGTGGTAAAAAGCAAGAAAGGTGAAATGCAGTTTGGCGGTGTGATCTACAGCGATTCGGCCGACAAATCTGCCCGGTTCATCATGAATTGCAATCAGAAAAAAATCCCCCTTTTATTTCTGCAGGATGTAACAGGCTTCATGGTAGGCTCCCGTTCGGAACAAGGAGGAATTATTAAGGACGGTGCTAAAATGGTCAACGCTATGGCCAATTCGGTTGTGCCTAAATTTACCGTTGTGATAGGCAATAGCTACGGAGCCGGTAATTACGCCATGTGTGGAAAAGCCTACGATCCGCGGTTAATGCTGGCCTGGCCAACAGCTAAAATTGCCGTAATGGGCGGTGCTCAAGCAGCAAAAGTTCTTTTACAAATCGAAGTAAGCTCCCTTAAAGCAAAAGGCAAAGTCATAACGCCGGAAGACGAAAAAGCGATTTACGATAAGATCTTCAATCACTACGAAGCCACAACATCCATTTACTACAATGCTTCACGACTAGTTGTAGATGCGATTATTGATCCGCTCGACACGCGTAAAGCCATTTCCATGGGAATCGAAGCAGCCAATCAGGCTCCGGTTGAAAAACGCTACAATGTTGGAGTTATTCAGGTTTAACTTTGGGATATGAAAAATTTGCACCTGCGCACTATTGGCTTTTTCATTCTGACTTGCTGTCTGGCGTCGAATACGTTTGCACAAATTGATACGATACGCTACGATCAATCACAGCAAAGTGGCAAGCGAACCAAGAATGCTATATACGGGGAACTTGTAGGTTCCGGCTTTTTACTTTCGATGCATTATGAGCGCTCTCTGTGGCAAAACGAAGCAGTGAAAGTGAACGCGCGGATTGGTGTCGGATCGGCCATTTTAGTCAATGCTGCTCCGCTAGTTGGCTTGAATGCCTGTATAGGTAAAACTTCATCTAGACTAGAACTTGGATTCAATGCAATCCAAACATATGTATTTGGTTTATTTGGAGGGAATGGCTTTTTTATTCTAGGAAATCCCGTGATTGGTTATCGATATGAAGGAAAAAAAGGACTGCTTTTTCGTGCAGCACTAACGCCTTTTTTTGCACTCGATGATCCGGATAACTGGGTCTCCCAAGGCCGAATCATTCCATCGGCAGGAATCAGTTTCGGCTACGCATTTTAAAAACGGCCAAACGCTTTTTAACGCACGAGCTGTATGTAGCCATTTTTCTTCACACCATTAGGCGATTCCAGCACATAAAAATATACACCCGCATCCACCCGGTTACCCGATTCAACGCCCTCTTCCGCTTGTATCTTACCTGACCAATTATTTTTATACGCAGAAGAGCTGAATACCAGTGTGCCCCAGCGATCGAATATTTTAAGGATACTGTTCGTCTTCAACCCCGTAATCTCAAACTCATCGTTAATCCCATCCCCATTGGGTGAAAATGTATTGGGAATGATCAGCGGACAATCGTTTAATATCGTTAACGTTAAAGACGTTGTGCTTGATCCATCGGCATTACTCACAAGCAACGTTACTTCCTTTTCGCCGGCAGAATTATAACAGACAACCGGATTTTGCTCCGTCGATGTGGCCGGCTCGCCACCCGGAAAACTCCAGCTCCAACTCTGCGGATCGCATAAACTCTGATCGGTGAATTGGACGCAGCTCAGCGGACAATCTTCCGTTACTTCAAACGTAGCCGCCGCTGTTGGCGTGTACTTGCCACATACCGATGATGTGGTGTACGTCAGATTCACTTCTGTGAAATCGGCAGTCGTAACCGTTGATTGAATGGGCTGCACCAAAATACTTTCGGTTCCTTCCACCAGATTGCCAACGGAATGACTAAACGGATCAACCACGAGCGTATTACACGGAAGCTGAAAATAGGCATCGAGTCTCACCAATGCCGCATCACGCGTTCCATTGGGTTTAACAAAATCGCCCGTAAAAAGCCAACTGTTGCCCGATGCCGGAACCACATTGTAGGGATAATTGGTATACGGATTTCCATAATCGAGCTGAATGGCAGGGCTTACAGCCGATGTGGTGGAATTGATCCGCATCCAGAAAGCATTCCGATCGTCAAACGTACCAAAATCACCTAAAAGCAGTAACTCCGATCCACGTTTGGTAATGGCGCGTAACCGATCATCTTCCGACATGTTTACTTCAACCTGCCCCACTTCATTCCCCAACACATTGAATTTCACACACAATGCATCCACGCCTGTTGCTTGATTGAATACATATCCCGAGGCAAAACTGTATCCCGCTTCGTCCGAAACGATATCGGTGAGCTTCACATCATACGCGTCTCGTAATGAAGTAAACCAGCGCAAATCCCCATTAACACCAATGCGCATCACAAATCCATTGCGAAACGTTCCACCGTTGGAGTAATCGCCACAGAGTAAAAGTTCCTGGTTGGTTGTGAATGTGGCCGAACTTACCTGCAACTCCCGTTGGGCCAGCGAATATTTGAACGATGCTATCAGATTAAAATTCGCATCCAAATGCGTTACGCAGATATGTTCAAATCCGACATTATTATCGCCCGTGCTGATGAGCCACCACGTACCATTGCTAGCCCGCAGGAAACGCGCTGGTAAATCAGATACCGAACTCCGGATAAAACGCGCAACCAGCAACGTTCCGTCAGGACCGAATTTGGCAATATACTGCTGAGCATTATTGAGCGTACTCCCCGTTGATCCATAAACATAATACGCCCCACCCGATTCCATCACTTGTGTACTGAACAGGCTTTCTCCATTGGC
>CALQRR010000294.1 GCA_943333015.1 Chitinophaga pinensis
ACATCAGATCGCAGTTTTTTCCCTTCGGCGTCATAATACCTCCGGCAATTACTCTTCATTTCACCATTGATGATGCGGGCCTCCACCCTTCCTCTCTCTACTTGAGGGAATTCTCCACGTATAAATCCATTGCCATCACTGAGTGTTTGATTCCCAACTTCATCCCAAGCATCGATAATAACAGGCCGTGAATTCCTCAAGCCCATTCTAGCTTTCATCATACCCGTTTCTGGATAATATAGCAGCATCTCATCGTAATTATTTGCCCATTGCCCACTGGTGAAATGCACTTTACTAATCAAACCGGTTTCGTTGTAATGTGCCGACCAGCCCTTGGTTATTCCATGCTCAAATTCCATTTCCCATTTCGGCTTTCCGTTTTCAAACCAAGCTTTCCATGTGCCATGAGGATAGGCATTGGTGTCAATTGTACCGCTGGATTTCACCTGTCCATTTTCATAGAAAAGCGAGATTTTCCCGCAAGGAGTTCCTTTGCAATAATCACGTTCTAAGGCAACTTTTCCGTTGAGGTGGTATTTACGCCAGATACCAATGGGTTTGAAATCCTTAATTTGTCCTGTTGCCCAAATCGCACTGTCGTTTAGGTGATTTCCTTGGGCATCCATGAATTGAAATTCGGCGGAGGTTGTCCAGCCGCGGTACAAGCCCGTTCTGAATTGCCTTGTGCCATAAGGGAAATTAAAACGTGTGCGACTTCCTTCTATCCAATACGTGCCGTTAAACGAATCTTCTCTATCATAGAAATCGTTTTGAGGACGAACACGAATCACAGAATCCGCTCCCATTTTTAGCAACCAGAGTCTCTGTTGTGCTTGGATGAGAATACTTGAAAGTATAGAAAGGAATAGTATGAGGGATTTCATAAGTCAAATATAATTACAAAGGAACATTCGTAGACCTCGCCCCTGTCTCCTCACCCCGCGAGAAAGGTTAATGAGTGATGGACAATTAAAATCAGGAAATCAATTTCCAGGTTGTTCCGTCTTCGTTTCGCCAGTTTTCGATGTAGTTTTCCAAAGAGGCAGCCAGAAAATAGGGCAGGCTTAATAAGGAATACACCTTTCCCGATGTTGTTTTTACTTCATCAACAGCTGCTTTTCCTTGGTGAAGTCGAATGGCTAATGTAGCTGGAGATTGATCCATAAAAGCATGTAATGAACGAAGTTTCCCGATGCTTCCTGATTTTATTTCAACCGGAATAATTAGAGATCCTCGTTGGATAATTAAATCAACCTCTGCACTTGATTGCGATTTTTCCCTCACCCAGAAAAAAGGCGAAGAGTCTGTGTGATCTTGAATGGCGATGCGTTCTTGAAACACACAATGAGGTATAAGAGCTCCTCTGGCTGAATCACTCAGGTCTTCTAATCCAATTAATTCAGCAAGTATTCCTATGCGATACACCAATAAACCACTATCTAAAAACTGCATCCGTGGACTTTTTTTATAGTCGGGGATAAGGGGTGTTTTTACATCTGTTGTAGGGTAAATTAACTGCAATAGTCCGGTGTCGTGTAATTGCCGAAAAGCTTCTCCAATTTCACGTGAACGATAGGTGGATTGCCCAAAATTTTGGAAGGTGATGCGTTGATCAAAACTTGCTGGAGCGTTAGTAAGAACAAATCGAATCATTTGTTTTGCCGACGTATTTCCTCCGTATTTTTCTACATCATTCTGGTAGGATTTCCAAATGCTTTCATAAATCTGTTGGATGTTGAATACATTGCCATCGTCTCGATAACGCGCCAAGACTTCGGGCATTCCACCCAAAAGGCAATAGAGATTAAACTGTTTATGAAGTTCATCCACCGCATAATCCGGAACAGGCATTTGCTTCATTGCATCTATGGCTTGTTGCTTGTCCAACGCAATGAGGTATTCCTCAAACGATAATGGATGTAAATACTGAAACTCAACGCGTCCAACAGGAAAGCTGCGCACGCTTCCTAATGCAAATTCCAAAAGCGAACCGGCTGCAATCACAGACAGTTCTGGAAAGCGCTCATAGAAATACCGAAGCAGTTGAATGGCATCGGGCACTTCTTGAATTTCATCTATAAACAGAAGCGTGTTTTCCCAATCGGGCTTTATTGATTCTCTAATTGTGAGTCGTTGCATGAGCGCTACTACATCCATATCGTCCGAAAACAGCTTTTTGTCGGCAGCGAGTTCTAGGTTAAGCGAAATGAATTGAGAATAGCTTTTTGAGAAGTCGCGAACGAGGGTTGTTTTGCCCACTTGACGAGCGCCTCGAAGCACTAATGGTTTACGGCCTTTCTTAATGCGCCATTTCTCTAGTAAAATAAGCCCTTTCCGACGAATATGTAGCATCTGATTTGTAAGATAACAAGGGCAAATATAGCAATATATTGTAATATAACAAGGGCAAATATTGGTAAATATTGTAATATAACAAGGGCAATTATTGGCAATCTTTGTAATATAACAAGGGCAAATTTAACCACAGCCTCTATTTCGCCCAAATCTCGTCAATGAAAATAAACGCCTCGCCGCCAGCGCCTTGATGCCATTCAGGAAGTACCCCAAAATTGGTTGCTTTTACACGTATGAAGCGCATGGCTGTTGGCTGGGTTATAGTCATGGGCTCGTTTTGCTCATTCATAACAAACGCGCGTTTTTCCTCGAATTTCTGAAGTTGCACCTTGGTGTCTTTCGGGTCGATGCGATTGCTGTCGGTCACAAACGGAATGAAAGAAATCCCGTCCAAAGAATATTCAAAACGTACTTCAGTAGGGAATAAAATCCAGCTGCGAGAATCTTGCAAAAAGGAAGCACCAATCGTGGATATTTCAGTGGTCTTTTGAAGGTCAACCACGCATTCAAAATCTTGTCCTTGATAGCCTTGCCATCCGCCTTTGCGCCAGTTTTCATCGGCAAACAAACCATCAATAATGCCTTCATCGCCACCCGCCGTGTATTGTGGGTTGTATTTCGATTTGATTTGAATAGTGAAGTTGTTCGGTATCTTGAAGAATCGTGCGGTTGAAACCGGACTCACCATGTCGCCGCTATTTCCATCAAATGCCGCAAAACTCAGGGTACAAGAATTCCGAATCAAAACACCCGCGGGGCCCGTTAATCCATTAATAGCAATAGTTCCATAAGAATTCTTTAAACCCGAACGCGGAAAAATGGGATCTTTCACACTTGGTGTGCGTCCATCTGTGGTATAACGAACCACTTCCAAACGGCTCTCGTTGGAGAGCTCCACAAGAAAGCTGTCGCGAAATGTCATCGGCGCTCGCAGCAAGGTGGGTGCAGTAAAGGTTCCTTTGCCCGGAGGGGATTTAACTGCCGACCAATCGTAGCTAAAAGGCGCGCGTTGCATTGCTTGTTTAACTGGCGCTTTTGTACTCATGGTTAAAGCAATGGATTCCCCATTGACAATGCTGCTATGGTTAAACCAAAAGTTTGGTTTTCCTTCAACAGCGGCGGTAAAGGCATTTTTACTTGCTCCCGGTGCTTTGATGCTAAAGAGTTTACCGTTTACAGGAGTGATTTTTATTTCATCAAACAGCGGAGCCCCAACTACATAATTCGGATTTCCTGGGCAAAGCGGATAAAAGCCCATTGCCGCAAACACATACCAAGCACTCATCTGCCCACAATCTTCATTGCCCGATAAACCATCGGGAGCGTTATGATACATCTCGCTCATAATGCGTCGAACGTAAGTCTGTGTGAGTTTCGGTTCTCCAAGCGCGCTAAACATCCACGCCATGTGATGACTTGGTTCATTTCCGTGGGC
>CALQRR010000295.1 GCA_943333015.1 Chitinophaga pinensis
CAACGTGATCATTCTCGATCGTATTGAACAGATTTCGGGGGTACGCCCTCGGTTTTATCAGATTGATTTGTGTGACAAACCTGCTGTAGAAGTGCTTTTTGAGCAAAAAAAAAACATACAGGCTGTCATTCATTTTGCTGCCTTGAAAGCCGTGGGAGAATCGGTGAAATGGCCGCTTGTCTATTACCGCAACAACGTCGGCTCGCTTATCAGCTTGCTCGAAGTTATGCAGGATGCGGATGTCAAACACATTGTTTTTTCATCCAGCTGCACCGTGTATGGAGAACCCGATCAGTTGCCTGTAACCGAAAATACACCCATCAAAGCAGCTCTTTCTCCTTATGGCAATACCAAACAAATCGGGGAAGAAATTCTTTCCGATCTGGTTAAAGTTAGCCACCTGAACTGCATCGCTTTGCGGTATTTTAATCCTGTGGGTGCCCATGAATCTGCGTTAATTGGCGAATTCCCAAGTGGTACTCCCAATAATCTGGTACCGTTTATTACGCAGTCGGCTGCGGGTAAACTTGGCCCGTTGCAGGTCTTTGGAAGCGATTATAATACCATCGACGGAACGTGCATTCGGGATTATATTCATGTGGATGATGTAGCCAGTGCCCATGTTGCTGCGCTTCACCGACAGCTAACCGGTCACCAAAACGACAGCTTCGAGGTGTTCAATATCGGAACCGGCCAAGGCAATACGGTACTCGAAGTCATCCATGCATTTGAAGAAACGAGCGGTATTAAACTCCACTACACACTGTGTGATCGCAGGGATGGCGATATCGAAAAGGTATTTGCCGACACAACGCGTTCAAATGAAATTCTTGGCTGGAAAGCAAAAAAAAATATCCGGGAAATGATGGCTACCGCTTGGGCCTGGGAAAAACAATTATCAAACAATCTTTGATTATGGAACATAAAAAACTTCTGATCACCGGAGGTGCTGGTTTTATTGGTTCACATGTGGTACGCCGTTTTGTGAAAAATTATCCGCACTACGAAATCTACAACCTCGATAAGCTGACCTATGCAGGTAATTTGATGAACCTCAAAGACATTGAGGATTATCCGAATTATCATTTCGTGAAAGGCGATATTGTAGATGAAACATTCATCCAAGATCTCTTTAACCAGCATCAGTTTGATGGTGTTGTCCACTTAGCTGCAGAATCGCATGTTGACCGCTCCATCAGCAATCCAACAGAGTTTATTCGGACCAATGTTTTAGGAACTATCAATCTTCTCAATGCGGCCAACAGTATCTGGAAAGGTCAGATGGAAGGGAAACGCTTTTACCATATCTCCACCGATGAAGTGTATGGTTCGTTGGGCGATACCGGTTTTTTTACAGAAGAAACTAAGTACGATCCACGCTCTCCGTATTCTTCATCTAAGGCTAGCAGTGATCATTTGGTTCGCGCCTATTTTCATACCTATGGTTTGCCGGTAGTGGTTTCAAACTGCTCTAATAATTACGGCTCGTTTCATTTCCCCGAAAAACTCATCCCGCTGGCAATCAACAATATCAAACTCATGCGCCCCATTCCGGTGTATGGTGCCGGTGATAATATTCGCGACTGGCTTTATGTCGAGGATCACGCACGTGCTATTGATCTTATTTTCCACAAAGGCCGTTCGGGTGAAACGTATAACATCGGAGGGGCAAATGAATGGACCAATCTTGACCTCATTCATAAATTATGTGAGATCATGGACCAGAAAATGCACCGTGCCCCCGGAACCTCAGCTGGCTTGATTACCTTTGTCAAAGATCGAGCTGGGCATGACCACCGCTACGCCATTGATTTTACCAAGCTGAAAAACGAACTGGGTTGGGAACCTTCGCTTCAATTTGAAGAAGGGCTCGACAGAACAGTAGAGTGGTATCTTACCAATGAAGAATGGCTCAATGCCGTTACTTCTGGGAATTACCAGCACTACTACGAATCTCAGTACGAAAAACGTTAACTATAACTCCGTTCATGTATCAACATGTTCGCTTTCATTCCGAT
Organism: Chitinophaga pinensis; assembly: GCA_943333015.1. Lineage (GTDB taxonomy): Bacteria > Bacteroidota > Bacteroidia > M30B66 > M30B66 > CALQRR01. Next base: position 2,019 of record CALQRR010000295.1, read on the forward strand.
GAAGCTACCTTCCGAAAGTCTACATTCCTGGTAACAGGCGGTGCCGGATTTATCGGATCTCATATTGTCGATTACCTGCTCGAACATGGAGCGGCAGAAGTACGTGTGGTCGATAATCTTTCCGAAGGAAGGTTTGAAAATATCCAACATTGGATGCAGGATAGCCGTTTTCGTTTTTTTGAAGGCGATATCTGTGATCAGAAATTGATGGAAGAAGTAATGGCGGGTGTTGATTATGTCTCCCATCAAGCTGCGCTTGGCTCTGTTCCCCGTTCTATTCGTACACCTCAGATTACCAACGAAGCCAATGTTACCGGATTTCTCTCTGTACTCGATCATGCGCGTAGGGCAGGAGTGAAGCGGATGGTTTTTGCCAGCTCTTCCAGCGTTTATGGCGATCATCCAGTTTTGCCCAAAGTGGAAAGCCAAATCGGAAATCCACTTTCACCCTACGCAGTAACAAAACGGGTCAACGAACTGTATGCCGACGTGTTTGGTCGTACTTACGGAATGGAATTAATCGGATTCAGGTACTTCAACATCTTCGGCCCTCGCCAAAGACCGGATGGTCCTTATGCTGCAGTTGTTCCGCTCTTTATTCAGTCAATTTTTGATTCATCCCCCGCTTTTGTAAACGGAGACGGCGGTCAAACACGCGATTTTACGTTTGTCGAAAATGCTGTTCAGGCAAACATCCGTGGCTTGTTCTCCGAACATCCCGATGCCATTGGTAAGGTTTACAATGTTGCTGTTGGTGAGCGTGTTTCTATTTTGGAGATGTATGAAATCTTGCGTGGTTTTGCCGGCCAGGGGCTTGATCCGGTCCATCGCGAAACGCGTGAAGGCGATATCCGCGATTCATTAGCCGATATCAGTTTGGCAAAAACATACCTCGGCTATAATCCACAGGTGAAGATGAACGAAGGCTTGTCGAGAACCTTGGAGTCTTTCCGCCAAGAAAATCGTTAAGCAATGAGTTGGCTTCGTTCTTTGTTCGGATCTTCGGCTACTGATGCCAACCTCGGTCTATTAAAGACGGATGTGCATTCGCATCTTATTCCAGGAATCGACGATGGATCGACATCGGTGGAAGATAGCCTCAACATTATCCGCGGACTGCATAGCCTCGGTTATTCGAAGCTCATCACAACGCCCCATATTATGAGTGATTTTTACCGGAATACTCCGGAAATCATCCTCGCAGGATTGGAAGATGTGCGCGCAGCTGTTGCTCGGGAAGGAATTCCTGTTGAATTGGAAGCCGCTGCAGAGTATTACTGTGACTACGAATTTGAAAAGAGTATCGGCGAAAAAAAGCTACTCAGTTTCGGAGATAAGTATGTATTGGTTGAATTGTCTTACCTCAATCCATCCGATAATTTCGATTCCGTCACGTTTAAATTGCAACTCGAAGGATACAAACCTGTTTTGGCACATCCCGAACGTTATCCTTATTGGTACCAAAGCTTCAATAAATACGAGGAATTTCGGGATAAAGGTGTGCTGTTGCAAATCAACCTTGCGTCCATCACAGGCCACTACGGATCCGTGGCCAAACGCATTTCAGAACGGCTCATAGAAAACAACATGGTCGATTTTCTGGGTACGGATACCCACAAAATGAGCCATGTTGATGTCTTTAAGAAGTCGTTGAAACTGCCGATTCTACGTCGTTTGCTTGAATCCGGTACCTTGAGAAACGATCAGCTCTGAACCACCTGTGCACTCGAAGTTGCTGCGTCGGGAACAATTTTCTTCACCAAACCCTGCA
>CALQRR010000296.1 GCA_943333015.1 Chitinophaga pinensis
ATGATACAATACAATCCGATTCGGTGTTCCTATGTTTATACGATTTCGGGCTTTGAAATTCAGTCGGGCACTACGTTGTTTACTATAAATGGTATGCCCCGCAATGCCAGTAGGTAAATTAATTTTGTTGATGCAATTGCGTTTCGATTTCCAAACCTGAGCAGAACCAAAGTTATAATCATTCGGACCATTTGTACCTGCTGCTTGATAAGGAAAAACGAGTCCTCTACCCGCATTTCCAAATTGCGATTGTAAATCGGTGCGAATGGGTTCTGAGAAAAAGCCCGCTTGCACATGAGAGTCGCCAAGATGAACAACCCGAAGTTTGGGCAGTTCGCCTTTGGTGAATTGATTTGTGGCCTTTAAGAAAGCCGAAAGTCCCGACGTGTTTTGAATAAAATTCAGGGAATCTTTAATACACGAAAGAGAATCGTTTTGAGCATTGATAGATCCCGAAACAAGCAAAATGAACATTAGTATCCGCCTCATTTCGAAACAGGTTTTGAGATAAATGCTTCTGGATTCGACATAGTTGAGAGTTTCTTCCCAAGATAAACTTCGTATTCTTTCATCAGCCAATCATAGAATAAGGTGGCAACTGTTTTTGCTCCAGTATGATTAAAATGGGTGTAATCTTTCGAAGCTTTGCGCGGCATCTCTTCTTCTACCCAGCGTTTCATTGAATCGTAACCACCCATTGCTTGATAAAGATTCCAGAAAACAACTCCTTCTTCGCGTGCTAACTTTGCCTGCATACCAACAAACAATGGAATGTCAGATTCGGTGTGGTACTGTTGCCCCGATTTATACGATTTGTCACCAACACTCGAAATAATAATTGTTGCATCGGGAAATGTACGTTTGAATTTACGAATGGTCTTCCGAAACGATTGAAGGTACCAAGAATAATCGCCTACTTCGTGCCCTACTACATTGAGTCCATAATGCAAAACCACGAGTTTGCAGTTTAGCTGATTGGATGCAAACTGATATGTTTCGTCTTTGATTGTACTTTGCGGTACACCAGAATTTCCTCGAAATGAATAATTATCGACATAAATCCCCGGCCCATCTTCAAAATTTAAACCCATCACCGTTGGATTCCCTTCGATGAGTTTCAGTGAAATATCTTCAAAATGAATGCTATCATCTAGTGCAAGTGTTGTAATGGAATCTGAAGCATTGAAAGCAATCTCCGAATCGGTGTCGTGTTTCGTTACACTCCATTTTCCTGCGGATGCACTTTTGTAGTAAAGTTCAACATGGCGAAAAGCATCTTGCCATTTCGATTTCTTAAAACGTGCATTTGCTCCCAGTTGTGGCCGAAAACAAAAGCCACACCATCCTAAATCAACACCTTCGGGAGGCTTGTTATTGAAATGATAGGTCGTCCAATTCTCATTAAATTGATGCGAAATGCTTGTCCGAAATCCCGCTGTTGCCGATGTAAGTGGCATAAAACCAATACCTCGCCCTCCAAATCGTTGCTGTAGACTTTTCCGAAGATCCATTGTTAAAAGATCGCCTTCTATCATGGAGTCCCCAAAGTAAGCAACGTGAATGGATTGTGCCTTTTGATGAAGCGAATACAATGCTTCAAAGAATGCACTTAAGTCGCCGAAGCTGCTTATGGAAGTGTCCGCTAATAATTTAGTCGGTTCAACAAATGCAGAATCTTGAGTAGCTAGTTGTTCGGCCAACTTATGAATTTGATGTTTTGAAGAACTTCGTATTTTTATCTCAGAAAGAAAATCAGGGCTTCCAAATTCACCCATATGAAATGGGAAAAAGGAAGTGATTGTTAAGAGCGCGGTGGTAAATAGAAGAAGCAATAAAGTTTCTATAAGCCTATTTTTCATTGCAATTAACCTTTGCTGTTTTAACGTTTAAGCTCTTTAAGCATTCAATGTATTTTTTCGATTGTGCATACTTTACCCGAATTAAGAAAGCATAGTAATCTTCTCCTTCTCTGGTGTATTGCCTTAATTGCCAGCCCTTGTAGTAGTCAACACTTTCCTTCCAATTTTTAAAATGCATGTATTTTTTAGAGTGGCGGAATCCAAACAGATTGTTTTTGTTTAACATGTGTTTCGATTTAAACCAACCTGTTTCCCAGATTGCTTGTCTTAAAACAATGTCAGGGAATTTGATTTCGGAGCAGATAATATAAGTATATACTTCTTGAACAGTTGGCGTTTTGGGATGTTGTTGCGCGGCCAAGCCAGCAGACATCACATTCAAGAAGAATAACAGAAAAATGAAAGAGAGGTGCTTTTTAATTAGCTTCAGAATTTTAGCAAAAATAACCACAATTGCAGCGATTAATACAAATGGATGGGATATTATTTTTTGAATAACGGAATTAAGTAATTCCTATTTTACGATTATAAATTTTTTGCATAAAAAAAGCCCCAACGTTAGACGTTGAGGCTTTTCTCAGAGAAAACTCTGATTATTTTTTAATCAACTTAGTTACTTCACGGTTTCCGTTAGATTCAACAGAAATCATGTAGATACCAGCAGTTAATTTATTGATGTTAAGAGCTTGAGAGAAGCTTCCAGTTGTATTGTTAACAGTTTCGTTAGAGATAACACGACCCATCATATCAATTACTTTGATAGAATAGTTTTCCATGTTGTTTAATCCAGAAACATTCAATACAGCGAAATCAGATGCTGGATTTGGAGATACTTCGATTCCAAATTCACCTTCACCAATTACTTCTTCCGTAGAAATTCTACCTGGAGTTACAGGAGTAGTGTTTGCACACTGACCAAGACCTACGATACCATCGATATCATATGCATCAGTAGAACTTGAACCGAAAGCGGTAGTTACGTCAGTTGCACGGATGTAGTTGATACCCGCTTGACCAGCAGGGATGTTCAATTGACCATCACGGCAAAGAGTAGATCCTGCATCGTCTGCAGTAACAACAGCTTCAAGATCGAACCAAGTTGAACCATCAGCAGATCCTTCGAATTTTGCTTTTTCTGGGTAGCTATTGCAGTTACGAGAAGCGTTATCTCCGAACGTAGTTTCGTATATAGCGATGTCTGCACCTGCATTATTCAAGATTGTGTATGGGAAAGACAAAGTAACTGTTCCAGCATAACCCATTGCGAAGAAAGGGTAGTTAGCAGCAGATGTAGATGCATCGCTCATTTGAGGAGCTCCTAACATTTTACTTTGAATTGAACGATTTGCAGGAACTGCAGTACCGTTTTTACGAGAACCTTGAGTTGCAATTACAACAGCGTTTGGAGAATATTTAGCTGCAGCAGATACATCAGCACCACCACAAGTTGAATATCCAACAACTCCATCTACATCATAACCATCTTGGTTGTTAGCAAGGAAAGTTAATGGGTTTGTGATGTCTTCGATTTTAACATACTTAGCCCAGCTAAGAACACCTAAATCTAAATCAGCATTTTGACAAACTCCATCAGCAGGGCTGATAAGAATCCAAGGCTGACAATCATCCTGACGAGCGTAAACTAACGCTTTTTCTGGCCAAGAAGCACAAGAAGGTGTTCCGTAAGAAGTTTCAAAAACAGTAAGGTCGTTTCCAGCTTGATTGCAAATAGGGCTTGCAAATTCTAAAACGATTTCTCCACCAAATCCAAGAGATACAAACTCAACAGAAGAAGAGTTGTTTGATGCTTCGCCGATGTTAACATCGTTTGCATTAATTGCTCCAAGAGCATTGTTCGGGTTGCTACGAGTAACTCCAATTGGAGAAACACCGTCAGCACGCATTCCTTGAGTGAAGCTAGTAACAGC
>CALQRR010000297.1 GCA_943333015.1 Chitinophaga pinensis
GAAAATTAAACACCCAATGTACCGCTTCAAAGAGCTGTCGTTCAATCCCTAATTGTAGTGAAAACGGGCGCTGTTAGTCAATCACCACCTGCACTTTATCGGTCAGGGGCGATTCTCCGCCATCCATATACACTACCTTAATGGCATAGGTGTATGTGCCGGGTCCAACCAGATCGCGATCGTTAAATGCGCGTAATCCCTTTTCAATGCTGGTATATTTAGCAAGGCCGAAATTCTGATAACTCCGGTAAATGAGAAAGGAATAATTCCCCGCAGGTGCATACGTCCATTGGATTTCATTCATTTTTTTCTCCGCATTGTACACTACCCGAAACTGTTCAATGCCCGGACGGCGGCCGCTGTCGTAGGCGCGGACTGCTAAAACCGGTGCATTCTCAGAAACGAGATTACTGCTATCGCGCGCCAGCATGGTGTATTCGTAATAGGTTTTGGGGATGGTGTTTACATCTACAAAATCGGTCTTTGTGGGATAGCCTTCCCACTGGGCAATGGTTTTCCACTCCTTCTCCCCTGCTGCCCGACGCAAAAGCAGATGCATGGCCACATCGTCGCTGCTGCTGTTGTGCCACGACAATTCGATGGTGCTGTCTTTCACAAATACATTTTTAAGCACCGGTGCATCGGGTGGAATAATGTCCAAACGTCTGATTTTGATCCAAGGCGACACCGCCGAGTGGTTGTAGTTGTTGTCGACTGCGGCAATCCGGTAATAAATATGCTTTGTTAGGGTGCGTTTTACGATGGTGTCGTTGTAAACCGTTGCGTTGATTGGTTTTTGAGTGAGGTTGCTGAATTCATGATCGGGTGCATTGGCAAAAAACACCCGGTAGCCTTGTAAATCGCGCTCTGCTCCGGCATTCCAGGATAAATGCACCACCGAATTGGTATCGATAAATCCAGTCAAGCCTTGCGGTACCAAGGGAGGAAATGAATCGGTGAGGATGCCGTAAAACGGCAGTGAGCGGGAGGTATTTCCGGCGGTATCGCGACTCATCAGGATGTAAAAATTCCCCCGGTACGGATCCGGACTTACATGGGTAAAGCTGCGCTCGTTGATGGTCAAGGGGGAGGAAATGGCTTCAAAAGGACCATCGTTGTTAAAGCTGTGCGCCACCTGGAGGCTGGCCAGATCGGGAGAGATGGTTGGCAATTGCCACTGAATCACCAGTTGATTTTTACCCGTGTCTTTCACCCCGGTAATCAAGGCAGCATGCGGTGCGGTAAGGTCACGCGCCATGGCAGAAACCGTTTGCGAGGGTTCACTCAGCGTCCCAAAGGCGGTGATGCCGATGAGGCGGTAGGAATAGCGGATGTAGTTCTGTACAGAATCGGTAAAAAAGGCATTTCCGGAAGGGTCATTTTCCTGCTGTGTTGCTACAAATGGCAGACTGTTCAGCCGTTTAAACTGCGTACTTCCGGCGGCAGCTCGTTCAATGTAATAGCCATTAAATCCGGCAAAGGCATCGGCCCGCCAGCGCAGCACCAGTTTCGAATCACCGGTGGTAATTTCGGGACTGCGCATCAGCGGAACAGGTGTGAGTTCGCGGGTATTGACATACAACAAGGCGGTATCACAGGCGATCCCTTCGGGCGATGTGGCATAAAATACACGGTACAGGTAGCCGGCTCCGGGAGTGTAGGTTTTATCGACAAATCGAAGCCCCGAAGCAGTGGCCACGCGCGCATCCTGATCGGCAGCAAATAAACTAAAGGAATGACGCATCTTTAATTCATTGCCGGCATCGCTTACTTCCTCGGCATTTCCAATGTCAGTGACCTGAACCGTTTTGGTGGAATACATCAGCTCAGCTGCTACTCCCGCAAATTTATCGGCAGGGGTAAATGCTTTTCCAAATTGCTCATACGTGTATGGTAAGAGCGGCGTGGACGTTAAACGTTCAAACACAAGGGCACGGGTGGAGGAATCGGCAGGAATCAGGGCACGCTCGACGATATAGCCTACCGGCAATTGCATTTTCCAAACGATGGCCAAATCGGGCGCCCAGCGGAGGACAATGCTGTCGGTTTGTACGTTGGCGATCATCAAAATATGACAACTGTCCACCTGTATTTTTTGATCCTGCGCTTGAAGCGTTCCGGTAACAAGGAGAACGCCCAATAATGCCCGGAAAATTGACATGAGAGGAGAAAATGAGATGTGACTATTCATTGATTTTCCGAGTTAAAATGTTGCAAAAAACATAGTCATTACGCCGGGATAATAAAACGACTTGGTGGTATTCAACGTTGGTGTAGCGGAATTGCACCCGGTTGGATTCATGGAGGCAAATCGAACCGGATAATTCGTGTTCACATACATGTACGGATAAGGTGTTGCCACAAACGTATTGACTTTTGTCCGAGTGGTTGCATCCACACCGCTAAGGGAATTGCCATACCGGGTGCGCATGTCTGCAATAAGGGTGTTGAGTCGGCCGTAATCGCCTCGTGCATAATACGATGTGGGTAAAATGATCCGGGTGGTAGGCGAAGCCTGATTGAATACATTACCTGAAATCGCACTGGACGTCCCAGTCGGCATGGGAATGCCCGCTGAATTTTCGGCAGAAGGATTTATTTCCGCATCGGTTAAAGGCCCTTTCATATCGGTGGTTCCATCGATGCTTTTCGGAGGTATACCCACCAGGTCGGGTGTTGCCCGGGACAGCCTGCGGGATGTATAATTACCACTCACAATGCGGGTGTACAGATCGTACATCACCGGTTTTACATACGTGGTGTGCCAGGAAGTGGTGTAGGTGTCTTCCATGTTCAGAATGCGGATCACCTGCTGATCAAAACCTATGGCATACGCAAACCCATACATTTCATAGCGTTCGAAATGCTCGCTGCTGTTCATTGTCAGGATCAGGTTTTCGTACGGAGAAGAAAACTCCCGCGCGACAACGGTAGGCGTCATGGCGTTGATCTTGTCATTGAGTGTACCGTGGGTGCCGGTGCGGAAATAATACTCGTAAATCAGGTGCTCGTTGTTGCGCAAGGCATTGGATTCTGACAAACGGCGTTCGCGTATCAACACATTACCTCCCTGCAAGGCCGACATCTGAGAACTCATCTGTTGAAAAGCAGCGCTTGCCAGTGGAGATTGGACTTGTCCACCACCCCCCGATGCAATATCCCGGTGAATGATGCGCACGCGGTAAATGGTGCTGGCCTGCAGTGCCGGAATCTCGAAACTTGCACGTTTCAACGATGCGGAATAGGTAGCGGGTTTTTCGAGTTTTGCGCCACCCGATGCCGGTTCAAATACGGCAAAATAGCTGCGGGTGTAGCCTGGCCGTGATCCGGTAAACAGGTAGCCCATGTCTTGCTTCAACACCAAAATACCGTTCTGACATTGATTGCGCGGGTAAAAGCGCTGCCGGTGAAATGGATACGAATACGCCACCTGAGGTTCGCTAATTCGGGTTGGACGTGCGCCAGTGGTAAAGTTCCGGGTGAGGGTTTCGCGGATGGCGGTTCCGTTGCTCCGCTTGGCTTCTTCCCAAACACCGTTGATGCGCTCTTCGCCACGAACGGTAATGGAAACCGAATGACTGCTAAACTCCTTTAATATTTCATCTGGAACAAGCATGGCCTGAGCGCCATCGAGAGAGGTGGAACGGCTTGCTGCTAGGGTGGTAGTGCCGCGTTTGAGGTCAAAACTTTCGATGATAAAACGCACACTCCGGTTGGTTGTCGTTCCGTTGGAGGCAAATACGGGTAAAGAAAATTCCTTGTTCACATCAACGTTAA
>CALQRR010000298.1 GCA_943333015.1 Chitinophaga pinensis
ACTTAATGTGCACGTTAACCGATATGCGATTAGTGGCACGGTGACGTATTTTAAATACCATGCTGGATTGTACCTGATAGCTTCCCATCCAAAATCGTCGACTGAAAATGAGCGTACCACGGTAGTGGTGGAGCATGGAAGTCGTTCGGTGTTGTTGCGTCAGATTGCCGGTGCTGTGGCGCGTCGCATTGTGACGTATGCCAAAGTGGGTGATAAGGCAAGTCAGGGTGGTGAATTTGGATTTATTAAATTTGGTTCACGCGTAGATATTTTCATGCCTTTGGATGCTGAGGTGCAGGTGAAGCTGGGGGAGGTTGTGAAAGGAGGCATTACAATTATTGCAAAGTTTCCCCGTTAGAGTCATCGAAAGCCAATTCGGTTTCTTACCTTTGATAAACACAAGATCTCAAGACAATGAAAAAAATACTCGCAATTCTATGCTTAGCTGCTTTCACTAGCAGTGCTATCGCAGCTCCAATCGCAACTGCTTTTAGTCAAGAAAACGCTATCGTAGCGAAGTTGGATAAAGACAAGGATAAAGACAAAAAGAAGAAGAAAGACAAATCATGCTGCTCGAAAGAGGAAGCAAAATCATGTGGTGAAGGCGCTAAAACAAATGGTGCTGCAGCAACAGGATCAGGAAATGGTGCTGTAACAGCTCCAAAATCATGCTGTTCTAAAGATGCTGCTAAGTCGTGTAGCAAAGACTCCAAGAACGTTACACCCGCTAAATAATTTACTGCTGATCTGATCAGCTTAAAAAAAATCCCGCTTCTGATTTCAGGGGCGGGATTTTTTGTTGGGAGGAATGCTTATAGAATATGTAGAAGTTCGGGAAGTGCTTTTACTTCTGTCACGGTGAGGTTGTGTTGTAGGTTGGTCGTATTGACGAGCAGCGCTTCCCAACCTGCATTTCGAGCACCTACAATGTCCACTTCCGGATCATCGCCAATCATCAGACTGTTGGCACTGGTTGCTCCTGCGAGCTTGAGTGAATAATCAAAAATTTCTCGGTTAGGTTTGCGAGCATTGGCTCCGTCGCTGGTAATCACTTCCTGAAAGAAATCGCGGATGCCGCAATTCTCCAGTTTAAAATTCTGTACATCTTCAAATCCGTTGGTGATGATGTGCAGGGTATATTTTCCAGCAAGTACTTTCAACGTTTCTTCCGCCCCGGGAAGCAATCTGCGTTTGGCAGGTGTTACCTCCAGATAGGCGTCCTCCAGTACCACTGCCAAGTCCGGATCATTGAGACCCCTGCGTTTGATGGTATTGAGAAACCGGTTCTGACGTAAATACTCCTTGTCGATTTTATTGGCCGTAAAAGCATCCCACAGCAGCGTGTTTTCAAACCGAAATATCCGGGCGAATGTGTCTTTATCGCCTTGAACAGCCCGTTCTAGATACAGATCATGCAAATCGTCAAGTGTTTCCCGGCAATTGGTTTCATAATCCCAGATAGTGCGGTCGAGATCGAAAAAAAGGTGTTCGAATGCCATGTGTCAATTGTGGAGTAAAGAGGGGAAATGGAGGATTGCCGAAAGGGTGATAGACCAAAGGACAACAGAAACGGACAGGTAAAAAAAGACTTTTTTTCTATCTGGAAAAATGCGTCGGGCGAGTAGTGTGCCCACCGGAATAGAAATGATGGTAGGTGTGATGAGTGCAATACCCGGAAGCCCGTATTTCCGGATGATTTTTACGTACAGTCTACTTTTCTTGGAAAATATTTTATGCGGTTTGGGATTTTTTGCTGGTAGGAAACGGATGCGGAACGCTCCCCACATTTTAAAGAGCCAATCGCTAAAAAACATGAAGATGGTAACACCTGTGATTCCGGCTCCGGATGCAAACAGAATGAGCTCCACAAAACCCAGTTTAAAGGCTGCGAATGCAGAGGGAACGCCTACCACAAACTTGACCGTACTAAGCAGGAAAAGCAGGACGAATTGAATAAAAGTAGCCATGAATACCGGATGGAAATGAAAGATGCCTCAAAACACCGAAGTGCCTTGATATAAAACGCATGAAGTCCTCAGGTGTTTTGCCTGAATCAGATCTTAATACCGTACGCCAAATCGCCAGCATCGCCCAATCCGGGAACGATGTAGGATTTTACCGTGAGTTCGTCGTCTACGGCACCCATCCAGAAGCTGGTATTTTCTGGAAAATGGCTTTTTACATAAGAGAGTCCTTCCACACTGGCAATAAGTCCAACGACATGGATGTGGCGGGGTTTGCCGTGCTGCAACAATGCTTTGTATGCCAAGAGCATTGATTGTCCGGTGGCCAGCATGGGATCGCAGAGAATCAAGACCTTATCGGTGAGATCCGGGCTGCTCATGTATTCCACTTTTATTTCGAAACTGTTGTCTTTGTGGTGCTTGCGATACGCTGAAACAAATGCATTACCCGCCTGATCAAAATAATTGAGGATTCCTTGATGAACGGGTAATCCTGCACGGAGAATGGTGGCAATAACCGGTTGATCTTTGATCATTGGAATTGGAGCAATACCCAGGGGAGTTGTGATATCCCGCACTTCATATTCGAGGGTTTTGCTGATCTCGTAGGCAATAATCTCACCGAGACGTTCGAGATTGCGACGGAAGCGCATGCTATCTTTCTGAACCTGAATATCACGCAGTTCGCTGATAAATACATTGACCAGTGAATTTTCCTGACTCAGAATACGTGACATCGTTTAGGGTTTTAGCCAGCGCATGTAAAATGGCAAGCGGTTGAGCTTCAAATGTACATAGTTAGATTCAATGCTCCCAAAACTCTTGTAGAATCGTGCAAGTCCTTCCTGATCAGATCCTTCGAAATCGAAAACCTGAATGAAAGCGGGTGCGTTGGTCATATAATGATGGATCAGCGCGGGTAATGCGCCTGTTTCTTTGCCTTCGGGACTGTTGCAGGAGAAAACAAATGTTGCCCTGTTTTTCCATTCGGTGATAAATGCACCAGCAATCATTTCTCCTGCACTATTATAAGCACCGAGCGCTTGCCCCGATTTGCGCATCATACAAACGTTGTACAGGCGATCGAGTACATTGTAATTCTCTGTTTTCCAACCAGTGATTTCCTTTTCCTTATTCTCCTGGAAGAGTTTAATCATTTGCCTTATCGAGGCATTTCCGAAACGGATTCCAGCCTTTCCAGCCTTTTTAATATTTCGTTGGGTGTTTTCGCTGTAATCAGGAAAAAGCTGTTGGCGGTCTATTGGTAGATTTTTGAGATGATTCAGCCGGATGCGTTGTTCAAATACGCCAGAAGCAGGAGGTGCATTTTCAGCATTGAGTTGAAATTCAACCAGCTTTAAATTGGCTTCGATATGTTTCAGAAAATGGTCAGAGAGTTCGGGTGTAAACGGCCCAGGTCCGAATATGCCCAATTGCTGCACAAACAGCGGTGTGGGTAGATATGAAATGCCGCCTTTTTTCTTAATGGGCAATGGCATCATCCACTCATAGTTGTCGGATATCAAAGCATCCCAGGTGTCTGCCGTTACGGTATCGAGATACCACGTACTCGCATACACCAATCCATTCGCGCTCTGGAGTAGGGATTCATCCCAACGTACTTTGTTAATTTTCGTATGCGGCACATACCGCAGTTCGGGTAGTTGTTCCATTCATTTGTTTAAGGCATGAATAATCATGTCTTCGTATACTTTCCGCCAACCTCTCCAACGCTCATTTTCTGCAAACGATTCATTGTGCCAAATAGATATGAACTCACCTTTCGCTTTTTTTACTTCTTCAATCA
>CALQRR010000299.1 GCA_943333015.1 Chitinophaga pinensis
ATAATAGACGGTATTTGAGCATATTGAAAGGTTGATTCTGTTAAAAAACTTTTAAAAATAGGGGAAATCTGGAACGCGGTCAGTAAGCAGTTGCAGAAGCGTTTGCAATCTGTTGAATTTAACTACCCAGGTAGTGAAAGCGGGAGACTAAATAGAATTTTGACAATCACGTTTCTCCAATGGAATACTTGAATAATCCGGAATGTTGAGAGGAGAAAGGAAACGGAAACTTCAGTTCATCGAAATGGCTGGCAGACCGTTTCCGGTTGCATTGTAAAAAGCCAATTCGTAAATAGTTGGCTCCATAAATTCGATCAGGGGCATAGATTCCAGAATCTCATGGACTTCCAATTCTGATTCGGCATTAATTGTTGCCCAAACCTTTGATCGGTCTTGAGACAAGGCGTACGAAAGCACAATGCCACCCGACATCAGCTCATTAATCTGACGTCGCTGTTCCGGTATCAGAGCAATGAACTCTTCGGTCATCTCCAATGGCATGTCCAAATCGACGAGGTATTGATTCATGGAGCAATGATAACAAAAATGCCTGCTCCAGCGAAATTCGCATAAGAAAGCAGGCATTTTATTAATTATTCGTTGGGTAAATGTCGTTTACCCTTCTTCTTCTTCAAGTTTCACGAAATGATCATCCTTTCGCTCCATCTCTGTTCCTATGGGAAGTTTGAGGTATTGCTTGATGGCCGGATCAACCAGAATCACCGCTTCTACATCATACACACCGTAGTTGTCATCATTGTCGAGGTATGCGTCGTCCTCTTCCCCTGACAAAAAACGCCAGCCGGAATCGAGTTCTTCTTCGGGTGCTTCCCGGTACATAAATCCCACAGGTTTGCCTTCCTGCATAATGTAGGCACTCGCCAAGCATACGCCATCAAAAACCGGATTACGTGGTGGCTTAGCTGCTGGTTGTCGTTTCGACTTTGTCATAGTTTTCTTCCTCTCCTTTAAACTTCTTCATCATAATCATCGACTTCCAGGCCTTCGAGTCCCAGAAAAATCTCAACCGGTTCGGCACCTTCAAACTTCAGGACAATACTATCGTTTAGGACTCTTCCCTCGTGTTTGATAAACGATGGTGTGATGGATTTACCAATGGTATCCACCCAATACTTCGTTTTTGATACATCACGCGATTCAATGGTTACAACGCCCTTGAATTCTTCTTCGATGCGTTTCCGTTCGGTATCAATATCCGGCTCGCTCACTTTGATGCCATCCGATTCTGGACCGGCTGTAATGGATAAATTCTTTCCACTATCGAAGTTAAAAGTGATCCAGTCGAGCACTTCAAAGAGTTGACCATTGGCACGATTCACCCAATAATGATAGGTCACGTTTGCCAAGGTTTCATTCACCATTTCGGTGAGTTGGTAAACTTCTGCAACGGTAAAAAAATTGTCGTCGGTGAGTTCTTGAAAATCTTCCGGCTCTTGCATATCAGTAACGTACGGGTGATTTGGTGGTAAAGAAAATGAAGGAATAAATATCGGCAGCTTGTTCTACCGACTTGTTCAGTGCTGTACCGGCACCGTGCCCCGCATTGGTTTCAATACGAATGAGCACTGGATTAGCACTGGTATTTTTTTCTTGCAAGGTAGCAATGAATTTAAATGAATGCGCAGGTACAACGCGGTCGTCATGATCGGCTGTCATGACCATTGTTGCCGGATAATTCACCGCTTTGATGTTGTGCAAAGGCGAATATCCATGCAATACGGGAAACATTTTGGCATCATCCGATGAGCCATATTCATCTACCCAGCCCCAGCCAACCGTAAATTTCTGAAAACGTAACATATCCATTACACCTACCTGAGGAATACATCCGGCAAATAAATCGGGGCGTTGCGTCATCACCGCTCCAACGAGTAATCCACCATTGGAACCACCTTGAATGACCAATTTCTCGCTTGACGTGTACTTGTTTTTTTGCAACCACTCGGCACAGGCGATGAAATCATCAAAAACGTTTTGCTTTTTCTCCATCATTCCTGCACGGTGCCAGGTTTCGCCATATTCGCCACCTCCACGCAGATTCGCCATTACATATACACCACCATTTTCTAAAAATGGAATTCGCATGGCTGAAAATCCCGGTTCCAGACTGATGTTAAAGCCGCCGTATGCATATAAAAGCGTTGGGTTTTGTCCGTTCAGCTCTATTCCTTTTTTATGCACGATGAACATCGGCACCTTCGTTCCGTCTTTACTCGGCGCAAATACCTGTTTTACCTCATAATCTTCGGGTGTAAACTTCACATCCGATTTTCTAAAAACGCTGGATGTGCCAGAAGCGATATCGTATTTGAAAATGGTCGGTGGATAATTGAATGATGTATAGGTATAGAAGCAAAATGTATCTTCTTTATATCCGCCAAAACCACCTGCTGCGCCTACACCTGGGAGTATGATTTCATGTTCCAATTTCCCTGTTCGGTCAAGTTGATACACTTGGGAATTCACGTCCTTGAGATATTCTGCAAACAGCTTTCCTCCGCAGGTCGAAACTCCTTTGAGTAAACGGTCGCTCTCAGGAATGATGTTTTTCCAGTTTTCCTTTTTCGGATTTTTCGGATCAATAAGCACGAGACGGTAATTGGGTGCATCGATGTTGGTGTGAACCAATAGCTTCTCGCCTTCGTTATCGACCACATTACTCACAAAACTGAAACCGCTGATGAGTGGATGAAACGATTCTTCTCCAGCTTTAAGATGACGGATCCAGGTTTCATTTCCATCGGTTCCTTCGCTGATAGAGAGCAGCAGAAACTGCTCATCTTCGGTGGCATTGGCGCTGTGATACCGCAGAGGGTTTGCTTTATCGATAAAGATGAGCCGGTCGCGGTCTTGTGTATCACCAAGTTGATGGTAATAGATGGAATGAAACTGATTTTTACCGGATAACTCCTGCCCTTTTTCTGGTGTTGGATAGCGGGAATAATAGAATCCATTTCCCACAAAAGCAGCACCTGAGAATTTCACATATTGAATCACGTCGGGTAAATCGTTGCCAGTTGCCACTTCGCGAATGCGCATTTCTGACCAATCGCTTCCCGCGCGGCTCACGGTATAGGCAATGTATTTTTTATCGCCCGAAACACCCGCAAAACCTGCAGATGCCGTTCCGTCTTTGGCCAATGTATTAGGATCAAGAAAAACACGCGGCTCTCCATTTAATCCGTCCTGACGGTAATACACGCTTTGGTTTTGAAGCCCGTCGTTCTTACTGTAAATGAAAAACTTCCCAGCACTAAACGGCGCCGAATACCGAGGATAATTAAGCAACTCGTTTATGCGGTCACGAATTTTACCACGGTAGGGAATCTTGGACAAATAGGCATTGGTCACCTCGTTTTGCGCAATCACCCAAGCTTTTGTTTCAGCAGAAGTATCGTTTTCGAGCCAGCGGTAGGGATCGGCCACTTTATTCCCGTGGTAATCATCTACCACATCGGTTTTCGCTGTTTTCGGGTAGGCAAACTGCGCTTCCGCGTCAGGCAATTGTGTGAGTCCAAGCATAAGCAAGCCGGCAATTCGTAGCTTTTTCATAAAAGAGGAATGAAGCTCGAAAGGTACTTGTTCTGACTGCGATCACAAAACACGCCGACGAATATGATGCAAACGTGTGCAATCCAATCGAATCGGCCATGATTTCAATTTCTAAAAGAGCGAATACGACCAAGAATTCCACCGCATTTAACCTCCACCAAGAAACCGGCGAATATTGAATCCGTTTGTTGCTTAAA
>CALQRR010000300.1 GCA_943333015.1 Chitinophaga pinensis
CATAAAACGCTAGCTGCTCATCCCAGATATCGAGCATGTCGGCACTGCTTTGCCCCTGCCGCAAATACGCATTGCGCTGCTGCAGAAGTTTGCCGTAACGAATCAGATTTTCGAGATACGGTTTGTCGTATTGCGAAATAACGCTGTCCATAAACCGCCGCCGTTCCTCACTTCCTTCCGTAATCAGGGCGATGTCGGAAGGCGATATCACCACTAGCGGAAAAAGTCCGATGTGCTCAGAAAGTCGCTCGTATTCTTTGTTATTGCGCTTGAACTGTTTCTTTTGCCCCCGTTTGATTCCGCAGTAAACGGCATCTTTTTTTTCCTCGTTCAGAAATATGCCCTGAAGAACGAAAAAAGGTTCCTCGTTGCGGATGTTTTGTGAATCGACAGGATTGAGGAAGCTTTTGCAAAAGGCGAGGTAATGAATGGCATCGAGCAGATTTGTTTTGCCCGATCCGTTGTTGCCGGTAAAGACCACCACTTGCTCCCTGAAAGCCAGATCGGCCTCTGGGTAATTGCGGAAGTTGACCAGATGAAGTTCGCTGAGTTGCATGCTGGAGCAAAGATATACAGCCTAATGGAGCAGAAAAGTGAGAATGTGCGAAACTGCCAATCGTTTATACACAACCCGCCAGCAAAAGACGTTTCTTGAAAAGAAGTCGTAAAGGAAGAATTTCTTCGGTTGCCGGTATTAAAAAAACCTTATTTTTGCGCCTCAATTTTTGACGAAGCACATGGCTGAAAAGACCGCTCCCAAGCACGATAGATTGCAAGACATCGAGGCATCCCTCTCCAACACAGAGATGTTCATTGAAAGAAACCAAAAGAAACTACTCATGGCACTTGCAGCTGTGGTGGTGGTTGTAGGTGGTGTTCTTGCCTATAAGCAGTTTATTGTTAAGCCCAAAGAAGCAGCTGCACAAACAGCAATGTTCCGTGCGGAGATCTATTTTGAGAAAGATTCTTTCAATCTGGCATTGAACGGAAAAGGCGATGTGGAAGGATTCCTTTCCATCATCGACAACTATGGCGGAACAAAATCGGCCAACGTTTCACATTTCTATGCAGGCATCTGTTATTTGCAGACGGGTAAATTCCAGGAAGCAATTGATCAGTTGGATGAATACGATGGCGAAGACCTAATGACCACTTCAATGGCCATGGGTGCTAAAGGAGATGCATTGATGGAACTGGGTAAAGCTCAGGAAGCCATTGACCAGTATGTGAAAGCTGCTGGAAAAAACGAAAACAGCTTCAGCTCTCCGATGTACCTTATGAAAGCAGGTATTGCATACGAAGACTTGAAGAACTACGATAAAGCACTAGAGATTTATCAAAAGGTGCGGAAAGATTTCTATCAGAGCAATGAAGGACGCGAGGCGGAAAAATACATCTCCCGTGTAGAAGGTCTAAAAGAAAACGGCGGTAAATAATGTCATCTGCTCAGCAAAACCTCTCATCCCGTAAAATGGTCAATATCTCGGATATTGACCATTTTCGTTTTACAGTTCTTGTTGCCCAGTGGAACAAGGAAGTTACCGGTGCCCTTGAACAAGGCTGCATCGAAACCCTGCTCTTGAATGGCATTCCAAGAGAAAGTATTCGGGTGTTTGCAGTTCCCGGTTCTTGGGAACTGATCAGTGCTGCACGTTTAGCAGTGACGCACAGCAAGACCGATGCAGTGATCTGTATTGGCGCAGTCATCAAAGGCGATACGCCCCATTTTGAATACATCTGTCAGGGTGTAACCAACGGATTGGCAACGCTTTGTTCTACACAAGACATTCCGGTAATTTTTGGTGTGCTCACCGTGAACACCCTGCAGCAGGCACTCGATCGTTGTGGTGGCATTCACGGCAACAAAGGCGATGAAGCTGCGATTACAGCCATTGAATTGGCCGCACTAAGCCGCGACATCCGCTCAAAAGAACCCCTGTTCTAATTATTGAATTCCGAAATTCCTCGATTCCGTTGCGGAGTTGAGTGCCCGATCGTACACCGTTAACTCAAACCGGTAGGATCCTGCAGCGAATCCACTCAAAGGAAAACGCAAAGCGACGTTGGCCGATGTGCCCGTTGGGTAGTTTTGTGCCGTTTGCAGCAAGACGCTGTTTTGGTACAGGTTGAATTCAACCGAAGAGAGTGCTGCATTATCTGAAACAGTGGCTGTGATACCCAAGGTATCGGCGTTGGTAAACACCTGTAAATCGGCAGGCCATTGTAATTGAATCGCTGGCACAATGCCATCCATTGGATTGCGAATAAATACAACATGTGTATCAGCAGGACTCACATTCCCCGATGCATCCACGGCACTGAGAATCACTGCATACCAAGCACTGGCGCAGGTGTCGGGAAGGGTGATGATGTCGGAAATAAGGGCATCCGCACCACTCACATCCTGTATGCGCGTATACTGCCAATAAGAAAGTGCCAGGGAATCGAACGATAGAAAGGCATTGCTCACCGGTTGAATGATCAGCTTATACTGCGACAACTGCTCATTATCCGTTACTCGCGCTTCAATCTGTAATTGATTTCCGGTGATGGTCGAACTGTCGGCTGGTAAAGTAAATGCACTCACTTGCGGTGCATCCCGGTCGGCTGGTTCCTTTTTGCAAGCACTCAGACTTATCAATGCCAAAAGGGACATACATGAAAAAATACAACCGGAACGCATGTGGCAAATGAACTAAGTGGAACCTTAAACGGTCTTGCAAAGAAAAGAAATCCTTGATTGGGAGATGGATATTGAAATAACGAATAGCAAACCGGCTTACATCGATAGGACAAAAATTGAACGATGATCCAATGAGCAAAATGCCCGCTTACAGCGCAGTATCTGATAGCGGCTGGTCGATTTCAATGTGTTAATTCATTGGTATGTATAAAATTTCAATGCCGGTTCATCTTATCGTATAACTCACATTTCGTCCGTTTCCTTGTTTTTCAATTAATCCTTTTTGGAACAACTCCGACAAAATTCGTTTTACGGTTGGTGCAGGGATTGCCAATTTTTCAGCAATTTCTCCTGACTGAATGTTCGGACGATTTTGAATAATAGAATAGATTAATTTTCCCTTAGGCGAAAGTTGTATTTCCAAACCACTAGTATTCAATTTAGTCATTAGTTGAGTTTGAATATTTGACAAGCAACTCAAAAAGAACTTTATCCAAACGGTTACATCTTCGTTGGGACGTTGTACCTGACAACTTCTAAGAACCTGATAATATTCGTTTTTACGGTTTTCAATCTCGTGTTCAAAACTCACATAGTGTATCCAATTATATCCATTTTTGAGTAATAAAAACGTTGAAATCAAACGACTTAATCTACCATTTCCGTCTTGGAAAGGGTGAACACTTAAAAATTCATATACAAATAAGGCTACTTTGACCAACGGGTGCACATTCGTTTCGGAATCATACCAATGGAGTAATTGTCTTATAGCATCTTCGGTGGAAATTCCAGCTTCCGTAGTTTGAAAAATGATTTGTCGTGTGCCATCAGGAAATGAAGCTTCAACGGCGTTGCTATGCAGCTTATAATTGCCTTTGTGCCATTGGTCGTTGGCACTGTATTTCATCAAGCTATTATGTAAACTTTTAATATGACTTTCGGAAAGGCTGATGTTTTTGTAAGAATCCGAAATCAAATCTAACACTTCAAAATAACCAACTACCTCTTGGGAATCTCTGTCGGTAAGTTTAGAAATGTCAATTTTTTGAAGCAACACATCCACTTCTTCATCGCTCATTTTGTTGC
>CALQRR010000301.1 GCA_943333015.1 Chitinophaga pinensis
CCTCCCATATATGCATCTCCAACGCGTTCAATTGATTGAGTCAACACAGGAAGATTAAAACGCCAGGCAAACCTATTATCGTCCGTACGGTACAAGTTTTTTAACAGAAATTGCCGTGTGGAGCTGTCCTGAATAACTTCGGAAAGTTGATTTTCGGCTTCCTGTCGCGATGTGAGTGTTTCTGTTTGTATCTGACTCAGGCCATTTAAAATTTCCTGATGATGTGGGGTGTAATACCGTGGCCCAATGTCGGCAATCATCAAAGAATAAAGCATTTCCGGATAGTTCATTCCAAAGGTCATGGCCACTTTTCCTCCCATGCTGTGTCCCAGCAAATGCACTTTTTCCAGCCCAAGGGCTAAACAGGTTTCACGAACATCTTCCGCCATAACCTGATAATCCATGTGATCATCATGTCCAGATTGGCCGTGGTTTCTAAGATCGATGGTGTAAACACGATAATTTTCGCTCAACTTCCGGGCAATGCTGGTCCAGTTATCACTTTGCCCAAACAAACCATGTAAAATCAACAAAGGCTCACCTTCTCCAAAATGGCGCTCAAAGAGAATCATACTAGCTGGCGTAAATAAAGTTGAACAGTATTTTCAAGCCCGAGGTACAACGCCTCGCAGATGAGCGCATGCCCAATGGAAACTTCTAATAAATGGGGAACCTCGTGTGCAAAATAGCGCAGATTCAGACTACTCAAATCATGCCCCGCATTGATGCCTAATCCAAGTGTATGTGCACGGATCGCGGCTTCGCGATATGGAGCAACCGCGGCCTCCGGATTGGTTGGATATCTCACCGCATACTGTTCGGTATACAATTCGATTCTGTCGGATCCTGTTCTAGCCGCTTGTTCATACAAAGAAAGATTTGTATCCATAAAAATGGACACGCGGATACCATGTCCATGGAGTTCCTCCACAACTTCTTTTAAAAAGGCACCATGTGTTTGGGTGTCCCAGCCGGCATTGGACGTCAGCGCTTCGGGTGGATCAGGAACCAATGTCACCTGATGTGGTTTTACCCGACATACCAAATCCAGAAAATCACGGGTTGGATATCCTTCCACATTGAACTCTGAACTGAGCAGTGGTTTAAGCACCTCTACATCACGATAGGTGGCATGGCGCTGGTCCGGTCGCGGGTGAACGGTGATTCCTTGGCCGCCAAACCGTTCTATGTTGAGCGCTGCAAGAGATACATCCGGAACGTTTGTGCCCCGAGAATTTCTCAATAAGGCGATTTTATTTATGTTGACACTCAGGAGAGTCATGTGGTGAGAATTTGGTGTAAAACTACGAAACCGAAGGATGCACGTTGGAGGGGAGCATGCAAATACCTACGTTTGTCTTGCTATTGAAACAAATCTGCATCAAAATCGTTTTCTGAATTATAATAAGTTTCCGGAATGCTGGCAAAGGATCTCATCTCAGATACAATTCCACCCCTTAAAACATCCGACAGCGGCTTAAAAGCGCTTCACTGGATGGATGAGTTCCGGGTGGCGCATCTGCCTATTGTTAATAATTCAGAATTTTTGGGGCTGATTACTGATACCGATATTCTGGATTTGAATTCTCCAGAGGAAGCCCTCGGAAACCACCCTTTATCACTCATCCGACCGTTTGTGTATGAGTCGGAACACATTTACGAAGTGCTAAAGCTGGTTGCTCGCCTTCATCTCACGATGGTTCCTGTGTTGGATGCGGACAACAATTATTTGGGAAACATTGGGTTGCGTTCTTTGATCGAGAGTTTTGCCGAAACGGCTTCTGTGATGAGTCCGGGAGGAATTATCGTTTTGGAACTCAACCAAATCGACTACTCGCTCTCTCAGATTGCACGCATTGTTGAAGAGAACGACACCAAAATCATGAGTCTCGCGATGAACAACAACCCGGATTCAACACAAATAGAACTTACAATCAAGGTTAATCGGGAAGATATCAGGGCTATTCTTGCGTCTTTCGCCCGGTATAACTATACGGTGAAAGCAACTTTTCAGCAAAGTGAATTTTCGGAAGACCTTCGGAATCGCTTCGATATGTTTATGAATTACATCAATATGTGACCTGATTTCCATGCTGAATTTCAACGGGATTCAGTTTTTTATCCCTGGAACAGGAAATAGTATCTTCGTTACATTCAGAAATAGGGTAGTATGCAAATAGCCATTTTTGGCCGTTCTTTTAGTGAAGGACGGGCTCAGGTCATCAAAGAATTGTATAAAAGTTTGCATGAGGCAGGAGCTGATCTGCTGGTGATTGAACCATTTTTGAAGTCAACAGCAGGAATGTTACCCGAAGGAGCTCGTGTGAAATCGTTTAAAAACGCAGCTGGACTCGATTCAACTACCGCTTGTTTAATGACAATTGGTGGCGATGGTACGTTACTCGAGGCCGTTACATTGATTCGGGATTCCGGCATTCCTGTGCTTGGAATCAACACAGGGCGACTCGGTTTTCTTGCAGGTTTTTCGCAGGATGAAATCCAGATGGCCGCTCAGATGGCTGTTTCTGGGAGTTATTTTATTGATGAACGCTCACTGCTTCAACTCGAAATGACCGGCGGGCCGTTTCAGGATTTCCCATTTGCGCTCAACGATATTACGCTGCATAAGAAAGAAAGCTCCACCATGATAACCGTGCATGTCCGGTTAAATGGCGAGCATCTCAATTCATATTGGGCTGATGGATTGATTGTTGCCTCTCCAACCGGCTCAACGGGATATTCGCTGAGCTGCGGTGGGCCAATCTTAATGCCCGAATCGCCCAATATTATCATCACACCCATCGCCCCACACAATCTCAATGTACGTCCATTGGTGATCACCGATAAACATCAACTGTCCATCGACGTGGAAGTTCGCGGGAAGAATTTCATGTTAGCACTTGATTCTCGTTCTGCTTCGTTGCCTGCGCGATCCAAGATTTTAGTCAGTAAAGCACCTTTCACTATTCGTCTAGCCCGTAAGCCTGATCAAGCATTTCTCAAAACCTTGCGTGAAAAACTAATGTGGGGTATTGACCGTCGGAATTGAAAAACGAATGTCTCATTCTGAAATTTATCAGAGATCGGTCAACTCTCCACTTTGGAGTTCTACAATCGCGTTTCATTTTTGGTATATTTGCGCTAATTGCTATAAACTGAATTCTGATGAGGAAGCTATCCATCCTTACCATCTTGTTATTGCTCGTCGTTTCCACTGCAGATGCGCAGAGAAAAGGGAAGGGGCGGTTTTTAGATCGGTGTGAAACTACTTACGGTATTGGTTTTACGAACTTCCTTGGGGATTTTGGTGGAGCAGATCAGTTCGGAACCAATGGACTGAAAGATCTTGAGATGGTGCTCTCACGTCCTGCTGTGCACCTGGGTTTTCGGTACCGTAAAAATCCAATCCTGTCTTTTAAATTTAACCTGAACTATGGCCGTGTTGCGGGGCGTGATAGTCTTACCCGTGAAGAGTTTCGTCGCAACAGGAATCTAAGTTTCCGTTCCCCTATTTTTGAAACATCCATACAAGCAGAGATCTCCGTTTTGCAGCTCAAATCAACTAAAAGCCGCTATAAATTACAGGGAGTTCGAGGGAGGAGTGGGGTTGATATCAACTTGTATCTTTTTGCTGGTATTGGAGGGTTTTATTATAATCCGAAAGCGCTCTTGGGAGGTCGTTGGTGGGCATTGCAGCCCCTTGGAACAGAAGGTCAAGGCATCGCAGCATCCCGGACACCTTACAAACGTTTTCAAGCATGCTTCCC
>CALQRR010000302.1 GCA_943333015.1 Chitinophaga pinensis
CAGGTGTTGAAGTGCAATCCGACTTACGAAATGTCCTTTTATTCTCGCATCAACATGGCGCGTTCCTTTGATGCTGAGAATAAGAACAGCACCGAGATCCGCATGTTGCTGGCCAAAATGTTGAAGGACCCCAAGAATGCGGAGTTCAAGGATCAGATCTATTATGTGCTGGGGGAGTTGGAAGAAAAAGAAGGAAAAGAAACCAAAGCGATTGAGCAGTATACCACATCGGTGCAGGTGAGTACGGTCAATCAGAACCAAAAAGGAATGTCCTATCTGGCCATTGCCGAAATCTATTTCGATCAACGTGCTTACCGGTATTCTGCTGCGTATTACGACAGTGCCATTACTTCCTTATCCAAAGAATTTCCGGACTATAAAAGCATTGAGAACAAGCGGAACAGTCTGGCGGAACTGGTTCGGAAGTATCAGAAGATTGAACTGTACGATAGTCTGCTTCAACTGGCCAAATTGAGTCCCGAAGAGTTGGACAAAAAGGCGGTTGCCATTTTCAAAAAAGAAGAAGCAAACAGGGCGAAGCAACGTGAGAAAGAGGCTCGTCAGGCGGCTCAATTGGCTGCAGCGGGCGGAAATGCAAGTGCAGCTCCGGGTACTGCCGGAAACGGAAGCTGGTACTTCTACAACACGGCCACCATGAGTTTTGGGTATACGGAATTCCGGAAAATCTGGGGTGACCGGAAGCTCGAGGACAACTGGCGCCGGTTAAATAAACAGACAGTCCTTCCAATCGCTCAGAATCCGGATGAAGACACCACCGCAACGGCCGGTGTGAAAGAAGAAGTAAAAGTAACCCGTGAGGATAGCATTGCGCTGATCAGAAAAAGCTTACAAAAAGCACTTCCCACTAATGATAGCATGCGTCGGGCGTATGCCGATTCGGTGATGGAAGCGTTTTATGATCTGGGATTGATTTACAAGGAGCGCTTGGGCGATTTGCGAAAAGCGGCCGAGACGTACGAAGAATTCATCTCCAAATACCCGAATAACCAAAACGAGGCGACAATCTTTTATCAATTGTACCGCATCTTTTTGGCTATTCCTGATCAGCCGAAAGCGGAGGAGTATAAAGGCCGGTTGCTGAGTAAATATCCGGATTCAGAATATACCAAAATCATCACCGATCCGGAGTTCTTCAAGCGGGAGAACATGAGCAAATCGGAAGCAGTGCGGTTTTACGAGGAAACGTACCGACTCTATCAGGCCCGTCAATTCAGCGAAGTCATAAGCCGTTGCCGCACCTCAGAAACGCGATATCAGGGAAATGCACTCGCGCCTAAATTCGCTTTGATTAAAGCCCTGGCCATTGGTCAAACCCGCGATGTAGATGCATTTAGAACCAGCCTGCAATCGGTGGTGAAAAATTTTCCTACCGATTCAGTAAAAGTAAAAGCCGCCGAATTGCTCAGCAGCCTCAACCGGGTTCAGGGAATCACACCACGCGACAGTGTTGTTGCGCCGATGTTCAACTACAAAGCTGACACGTTGCATTATTACGTGGTGCTGGTTGAAAACGTCGCCTTCGATTTGAACGATTTCAAGTCCCGATTGAGTGATTTCAACACCACGTATTTCTCTTTGAAAAATCTGCAGATTAATAACCGGTTGCTCGGTACAAACTATCAAGTTGTGGTCGTGCAGAACTTTACCAATCGGAAGGATGCAAGTGATTTCATGACTATACTGGATGATGATGACACGGTTTTTCTGACAATGGATCCCAATATTACAGATGCTTTTATTATCAGTGTGGCCAATTACAACGCCTTGATGAAAGAGGGGAAAGTGGCGGAGTACCTCGACTTTTATAAGCGGGTGTATCAATAAGCGTTTTTGAAATGCAAAAAGGGGATTTTTCTTTCTATATTTGATGCCCAAATGGATAAATTCTCCTAAACGATGTTCAACTCCAAAGAAGCAAAATCCTCAGATTCTATGAGTGTTTCTGGTACAAATCAGATTTTGTCCGGAACGATGATTACCGGTGATATTGTATGTGATGGCAACATCCGCATCGACGGTACACTCAAAGGAAACCTGCAAGCTAAGGGCAAAGTTGTCATTGGTCCAAGTGGATTGATTGATGGAGAATTGAACTGCCAGAATGCAGATATCTCCGGAACGGTTCGTGCCAAGGTGACCGTTGCAGAGCAGCTTACACTAAAAGCAACCGCGAAACTGAGCGGTGATATCAGCACCAACAAACTCGCTATCGAACCAGGAGCAAACTTCACAGGCGCCTGCAGCATGGGTGGTATCGTGAAAGATTTCGCCAAACATGGAGCAGCCCAATCCGAAAAAAGAACCCTTCAGGAAAAAACAGCTTAACGACTACGGACGTTACGCAGGCCTCGGAATCCAAATGATGGGCGCCATACTTGTGCTCACCTGGCTGGGAAACTGGTCTGATAAATACCTTGGATTTCACTACCCGGTTCTTACGCTCACCGGAGCTATACTGGGCATTGCTGCAGCCATGTACTGGTTGTTCACCTCACTTCCCAAACGCTGATGCCTGCTGGTTTTTCTAGATATCTTTTGATTGCTCTAATGCTCTGCTTGTTGTGTGGTGGATTCGCCAGCCTCGCCGTCTTAAACGGTTTTCTCCTTTTGAGTTTTGCGTTTATCTACGTTCCGCTAATCTTCTTTTTTCTCCTCAGCGTATCCCTACATTATTTTCTGATTCGCTCCACCGAAGGAAGGCCTCAGCAATTCGTGACTTCTTTTATGGGGGTACAAGCCATTAAAATGTTTGTCCATCTCATGGTCATGGTCGTCATCGGACTCTTTTTTCCAAAAATAGCGGTACACTTTATCATCCTGTATGCCGTTTATTATCTGGCATTTACAGTCGTTGAAACGATTAGTCTGATGCGCCTCTTCGCCAAAAAGTAAAACCGGAGCAGGGCTTTTCTATATTTACTTTTACGCGGACTATGGCAACAAAGAAAAGTGCACCCACAAAACCCAAAGGCAAAAAATCAGAACCGAACCGCTATGTTCGGTGGATTTGGATGGCTGTAATTGGGCCTGTCGCATTTTTGTTCCTCATCGTTTTCCTTACCTCCATCGGGCTCTTTGGCGCGCTTCCGACCATCGAAGATTTGGCGAACCCTCGTTCCAACCTCGCCTCCGAAATCATTTCCTCCGACCAGGAAAACCTAGGAAAATTTTACATCGAGAACCGAAGCAACGTTCATTATTCTGAACTCTCTCCGAAACTGGTTGACGCGCTTGTTTCCACTGAAGATGCGCGTTTTTATGACCATTCTGGGATTGATCTCAGGGCTTTGTTTCGTGTTTTGGTGCGAACGGTTCTAGGTGGAGATTCTGATTCAGGTGGTGGTTCGACCATTACCCAGCAGCTAGCCAAGAACATGTTTCCACGCGAAGACCTCAATAAAGTGCAGGTCATCTTCCGGAAAATCAAGGAGTGGATTATCGCTACCAAGCTCGAACGCAACTACACGAAAGAAGAAATCCTCGCCCTGTATCTCAATACCGTTGATTTTGGGAATCAGGCTTTTGGTGTGAAAAGCGCTGCACAAACGTTCTTCGGAACAACCACCGATTCACTTCGCATTCAGGATGCAGCCGTGCTCATTGGAGTGCTCAAGGGTCCGAGCTACTACAACCCGGTGCGTAATTACGAACGCTCTCTCACACGCCGTAATGTGGTGATGTATCAGATGGTTCGGTAC
>CALQRR010000303.1 GCA_943333015.1 Chitinophaga pinensis
ATATGGCCCAAAATGCCGATATGATTTACAAGTTTTCTCAATACCTGAAAAGAGATTTTCATAAAAAATGGGGCGCTGATCCAATCATTACTGCTAGTATTCAAGTGGGATTGAATGGCAGGCCAATGCAAGCTTTTGTTGATCCGAATACCAATTTAGCACATGTAAACTATTCACCCTGGAAAAGACCCGATTGGGTTTTACCCATGAAGGAATAATTAACCCTTTGTCGGAGCGCTCGATGTTTCACCTATCTTTACTGCCGATTCACCACTGACCCCTGCAGGCCGAACGGCAATTTCAGGGAGAATTTCAACCCTGTTCCGTTACACGGAAAAATTTAACAGGTTCCCCATTCCTTCGCTGTTTCAGTGCTTGAAGGCTTTTGACGCCTGAAAACCCATTATGAATTTTGATCAATTACAACTGATCGAACCTATTCTTCGCGCTTTGAAAGACGAAGGTTATGTTCAACCCACTCCCATTCAGGAACAAGCAATCCCCGATGTACTTCTGGGCCGCGACTTACTTGGTTGTGCACAAACTGGAACTGGAAAAACAGCCGCTTTTTCGATTCCCATTCTACAAACACTTTATAACAAGCCACCAAAATCCTCGGCACACAAACCCATTCGATGCCTTATTCTCACTCCAACACGTGAGTTAGCCATTCAGATTGGCGAAAGTATGGCGGCCTATGGTAAGCATACCAATTTAAAACATACCGTTATTTTTGGTGGTGTAACACAACGTTCTCAAACCGATGCACTAAAGCGCGGGATCGATATCTTGATTGCCACTCCAGGTCGATTACTCGACTTGATGAATCAAGGATTTGTTCATCTTCATCAACTTGAGATTTTTGTATTGGATGAAGCTGATCGTATGCTCGATATGGGATTCATTCACGATGTGAAAAAGATCCTTCAAAAGATTCCAGCTAAACGTCAAACCTTGTTTTTCTCGGCTACCATGCCACCCGAAATCCAAAAACTTGCTGACACCATTTTATCGAATCCGGTAAAAGTGGAAGTGACTCCAGTTTCTTCAACCGCCGAAACCATTGAACAGCAGGTCTATTTTACTGAGAAAAACGATAAAAAGAACTTGCTCATTCATTTACTAAAAGACAAGAGCATCAAATCGGCATTGGTGTTTACACGCACCAAGCACGGAGCCGATAAGGTTGTGAAAGATTTGCATAAAGCTGGAGTTTCGGCTGAAGCCATTCACGGAAATAAGGCCCAAAATGCCCGTCAGCGAGCACTGAGTAATTTCAAATCGGGCGTAACACGTGTGCTTGTAGCAACAGACATTGCTGCGCGTGGTATTGATGTGGACAATCTATCACATGTAATCAATTACGAAATCCCGAATATTCCCGAAACCTATGTTCACCGAATTGGAAGAACGGGCAGGGCAGGAGCTAGTGGAATTGCGTTTTCGTTTTGCGACGAAGAAGAGAAAGAATACATGCGCGATATTCAGAAACTGATTGATAAGGTTATTCCGGTAGTTGAAAAACACCCTTGGCCTTTAAGTTCAGGTTCATTTGTGCCGATGCAAGGTCCTCGAAATGCAGCAGCAAAAGCCAAGAAAAAGCCACAACCGCAACGACCACCTAGAGCCGATAGAGAAAAATCTGCTTCTCAGTTAGCCGGATCAGCTGGCGTAGGCGCCGAAGTTCGTACACGAAATCGCTGGAGAGGTCATAGACGTCCGCGCACAACTTAATGAAGAAGCCAAAAACAACGCAAATTTCTTGAATGTTTTTGGCTTCTTCATATTGTTTTGTTTTGATAATCAAACATAAAGAACGCATATGCGAAATGCCACAACGCAAATTCAAACTTTTATGCTTTACATTTGTTTGATTTTAATAAATCGTTCGAATCATTTTTACAAAACAGTTCACATTGAACAACCGCTAATATGGCAGCTCCAAAATTTATAACAAACTCTACTTCATTTCATACGGAATTAAAAACCCGGATAACCGAATACTTCAAGGAGGCTGAAACCGCAAGTACTGGGAATTACAAACTTTTTTCAAAAGCAATAATTCTCGTAGTGAGTTTTTTAGCAGTTTATACACATTTAGTTTTTTATACACCTGTTTGGTATTTTGCATTGGTTGAAAGTATCATTTTAGGAGGATTAACAGCATCCATCGGATTTAACATCATGCATGATGGAGCACACGGAAGTTTCAGCAAATACCCTTGGATAAATAAATTAGCTGGATTGTCATTGAATTTTTTGGGTGCCAATGTGTTTATGTGGAACACCAAACACAACGTCATCCATCATGCATATACCAATATCGATGGGATTGACGATGATATTGATGCTCGTCCATTTTTACGTTTATGTGATTCGCAGAAATTCCTAAAAATGCATAAGTACCAGCACATCTATTTTTGGTTTGCCTATTCACTTCTTTATATCTATTGGATTTTCTTTACCGATTACAAGAAGTATTTTACACGCATGGTTGGTTCTATGCCTTTAAAAAAGATGACCACATCCGACCATATTAGCTTTTGGGCATTCAAAGTCATTCATTTTTGCACATTTGTAATTGTTCCAATTTACTTTATCGGATTTACACCCTGGATCATTGGTTTCCTTGTTTATGGGATGTTTGCGGGCGTTGTATTAAGCATCGTTTTTCAGTTAGCTCATACAGTAGAAGAGGCGCATTTCCCAGTTCCGGTTGCAAATAAAATTGAAGAAGATTGGGCAATTCATCAACTTAAAACAACAGCCAATTTTGCAACTCGTAACAAAGTAATTTCGTGGTTAGTTGGAGGTTTGAATTTTCAAATTGAACATCACCTTTTTCCGAAAATCTCTCATGTGCATTATCCCGAAATTAGCAAGATTATTAAAAGCACCTGCGAAGAATTTGGAGTGATTTACATTGAACACCGTAAAATGCGCGATGCAATTGCTTCGCATATCAATCACTTGCGTTCACTTGGTCAATTAAATCAAGGCCGTTTGCCTGCTTATCATCGTTTGGATGTTAACCTGAAACACAACATTGAACTAGGAGAAAACACCACACTCGAACTTACTGCAGGTGTTACAAACTCATACAATCGTGACAATATCTTTTACTTCGATCGTGTAAAGTTCGAACGAATTAATCAGTTACCAATTTTACCTAGTATTGGAGTGAACTTAAGATTCTAATCTATTCTTCCATAAACAAAAAGGGATGGACATTTAAAATGTTCATCCCTTTTTGTTTTGTGCTATTTGATTCTATTGAATCTTAATCTTCTAATCGAATTCAATATTTAAAATCGATTTAAGGAATCGAAAATCTTCTTATGCCTGAGCAGCATTTAATTGTCCAAGCGAACGGAGATGATTGATATGCGAAGCAATTGCATCGCGCATTTTACGGTGTTCAATGTAAATAACGCCAAATTCTTCGCAGGTGCTTTTGATAATCTTGCTAATTGCTGGATAATGCACGTGAGAAATTTTCGGGAAAAGATGATGTTCAATTTGGAAATTCAATCCACCAACTAACCAAGAAATTACTTTGTTGCGTGTTGCAAAATTGGCGGTCGTTTTAAGCTGATGAATTGCCCATTCGTCTTCAATTTTATTGGCAACAGGTAAAGGAAAATGAGCTTCTTCTACAGTGTGAGCCAATTGAAAAACAATGCTCAATACAACTCCAGCAAACATTCCATAAA
>CALQRR010000304.1 GCA_943333015.1 Chitinophaga pinensis
CCGATGAAATGTTGGCTGTTGTGCCCGACTTCATTTCCAATTGTGGCATGGCGCGCGTTTTTGCTTACCTCATGCAAAACAACGTAGAACTTTCTGATGCCGCTATTTTTGAGGATGCCTCTGAAGTCATTCGAAAAGCGATGGTGAAAGTGGGGCCGCATTGTCCCGACCGTGTTCATTTTTCGCGGGAAGCATTCAGAATTTCGTTACAACAATTAATGTAATGTGAGGTGTTGTCAAACACATTTATAATGAAGCGTTAAAGTCAAACAGGTAAAAAAAGAGTCCTCGTTCAATTTCAAAAACGAATTAATCTCTGAATACCTTGTTAATAAAGGCGTTCAAAACGCATGAAACGGCCCCGCAAAGGCCGTTTTTTATTTGGCGTACTTTGGATACGCTACATGAAATAATAGCGTTAACACCTAAAATCATTTCATTTTTATGATGGGAATCTTCCTGCAAGCAGTAGTTGGTGGTGATTCACTTGCTTCTCCGGTTGCATCCGCAGCTGCTGAAACCGTTCAAAAAACAGATACGCTCAGCCTATTCGATATGGTTCAAAAAGGCGGTTGGCTCATGATTCCAATTGGCTTGCTTTCGCTCATTACCATTTATATTTTCTTCGAACGCTTTATTGTTTTACGCAGAGCTGGTCAGGATCCTGAGAATTTGCTCAACAATGTACGCGATCAGATTCACCAGGGAAATATTCAGGGGGCAATCGTTTTGTGTAAAAGCAACAATACACCGGATGCACGCATGCTTGAAAAAGGTATTTCACGCATTGGTCTAACGGTTGACGAAATTGAGAAATCAATGGAAGGCGTTGGTAAGAAAGAACTTGGACGCATCGAAAAAAACATCGGTATACTTTCCATCATTGCGGGTATTGCGCCCATGTTTGGATTTGTTGGTACCATTCTCGGAGTTATCAAAATTTTTTATAACATTTCCCTGGCCGATAATATCAGTATCGGTTTGATTTCTGGAGGGTTGTATGAGAAAATGGTCACCTCTGCTGCAGGACTAATCGTGGGTATTTTGTCGTTTGTATTGTATCACTACCTCAACTTCACGGTTGATCGCATAGCCCGTCGCATGGAGAGCACATCGCTCGATTTCATTGATATGTTGCACGAACCTACCCGATAAATGAATCTTCGCGGATCACGGATACGTCCACATGCTGAAATAAGCACGCATTCGATGAATGACATCATGTTTTTCCTGATGTTATTCTTTCTCATCGTATCAACGATGGTAAGTCCGAGTGTAGTAAAACTCACCTTGCCGAGTGCCAAAAATGCACAGACACTTACTAAGAAAGTAATCAAACTTGAAATCTCTGCTGAGCAACGCTATGTATTGCAAGGACAGGATATTGCTTTTGAAGAACTGGAACCTGCAATGAAATCAGCCGTAGAAGGAATTAGTGAGCCAACGATTGTCTTGAGCCTTGATAAAACGCTGAGTATTCAACAGTTGGTGGATGTACTTGAAATTGGAAACCGCCTGAAGATCAAGATGATTCTTGCTACCAAGGCACCAAACGGATAGACATGGAACTGAGTCAGAAGTCCGACAAATATTACGCAACAGCGATTACCATTGCATTTCATGGTTTATTGCTGTTGTTATTCATCTTGTATAAAATCATCACTCCCCTACCCGCTTTTCCGGAAGATGGTGGTGGTGGTTTGGGTGTTGAACTAAATTTTGGAAATTCGGAAGATGGAATGGGCATGACGAATCCGGATCAATTGTCATCCGCATCCAAACCACAGCCATCTGCTCAGTCCGATCAAGCCGCATTGTTGACAGCGGATGATGATGAGAATTACATTCCCGATGTAGAAAAGATTAAACCCAAACCGAAGCGGGAATTGAAGGAATTAAAGCGGAAAACAGATGGTCCGGTTATTACAAAAACCGTTGAACCCGTAGTTGAACAGCGTGCTTTGTATTCTGGAAAATCGAGTAAAGGAGGAAGTGAAGGAAATACCGGAAAAGCAGGAAATCAAGGAAAAGAGAATGGCGATCCTTATGCCCGAGCATACACAGGCAAAGGCGGAAAAGGCGGTGATGGAGGCGATGGAAAAGGCACTGGTGGTGGTGAAGGCGGCGGTGATGGAGATGGGAAAGGCACTGGAAAAGGTTCAGGCATTTCGTATGATCTTGCTGGACGAAATCCCATGGCCTTGCCAAAACCGGCATACAATTCACCTAAGTCAGGACGGGTTGTTGTAGACATAAGTGTGGATCAGCAGGGCAAAGTGATGGTTGCAAAAGCCGGTGCCCGAGGAACAACCGTCCAAGATGCTTCCTTATTTCGTGAAGCCGAAGCGGCAGCCAGACGTTCCAAATTCACTCCGAACCCGAATGGTCCTGAAAAGCAAATCGGAACAATTACCTATCTGTTTATTCGAAATTAAATGACGTATCGGGAAACGCTGGATTTTCTTTTCAGCCAGCTCCCTGCATTTACGCGTGTGGGTAAGGCGGCATATAAAGCCGATCTTGATAATATTACTGCCTTGTGCAAAGCGCTGGGGAATCCTCAAACGCAGTTTAAAAGTATTCATGTTGCTGGAACCAACGGCAAGGGTTCCTCCTCACATTTCCTTTCTTCCATCTTTCAGGAAGCTGGATACAAAACCGCATTGTTCACTTCTCCGCATTTGAAGGATTTCCGTGAACGCATTCGCATCAATGGCCGCCCCATTTCGCAACAGCGCGTTGTTCGTTTTGTAGAAGAACACAAACAACTGTTTGATCAAATAAAACCTTCCTTTTTCGAAATGAATGTCGCTCTGGCATTCAGTTATTTTGCAGAAAAGCAGGTTGATATTGCAATCATTGAAACCGGACTGGGAGGCCGCTTGGATTCAACCAATCTGATCCATCCGGAAATGAGCCTGATCACCAATATCAGCTTGGATCATATGGATCTTTTAGGTGATACGCTTGTGAAGATAGCAGGAGAAAAAGCGGGAATCATCAAGAAAAACATTCCTGTAGTTATAGGTGAGCGTATGCCTGATAGCGCTCCCGTTTTTATCGAAACAGCTAGCCGGTTGAATGCGGAGCTTGTCTTTGCAGAGGATCAGATTCAATGGAGCACATTTACTCAATCGTTTCAGGGGGATCGCATGTTTCTTTCGGCGGATGGAAACTGGAATGATGAACCAATCACGCTGTCGAGTCCATTGCCAGGACTTTATCAATTGAAGAACCTGAAAGGTGTTTTAGCAAGTGTTTCCGTTATGAGAAGAAGTGGATGGCGCCTCAGTAATTCCGCTGTTGTTTCGGGGATAGCGCATGTGATTAACGCTACAGGATTAAAAGGGCGATGGGATATTTTACAAACACAACCTCTGGTGGTGGCCGATACAGGTCATAATGAAGCTGGAATTAGGGAGCTGTTATACCAGATCCAAAATGTCCCTCATACAACGCTTCACATGGTGTGGGGCATGGTGAGCGATAAGGAAGTGGAGAAGATTTTACACTTATTACCTGCCGATGCATCGTATTATTTCTGCCGGGCAAAGCTTCCCAGAGCGATGGATGCAACCGTATTGGCAGAGAAAGCAGCAAATTGTGGGTTGAAGGGAGAAATATTTTCCAGTGTACGAACAGCCCTGAATGCGGCGAAACGTGCTGCAAAACAAGAAGATATGATTGTAATTGGCGGAAGC
>CALQRR010000305.1 GCA_943333015.1 Chitinophaga pinensis
AGTACCGTCGAGCCCGATTTTCTACCCGACGGAACGGCAATCGGAATGGGACTGGCAACGGCGGTAAATCGCTTGCGCGAAAGCAAATCTCAGAGCAAAGTGATCATCCTTATTACCGATGGGGAAAACAACGTTGGTTCTGTTTCACCACTCACTGCTGCAGAAATTGCGCAGTTGTATGGCATTCGGGTGTATACCATTGGAGTAGGAACGCGCGGTATGGCTTATTCACCTGCCTATCGTTACCCGAACGGTGAATTTGCATTCGACTATGTAGAAGTTCGGATTGATGAACCTTTACTGGAGAAAATTGCGAAGATGACCGATGGTCAGTATTTCAGGGCAACGAACAACGAAGCGCTGAAGGACATTTATAAGAAAATCGACTTGCTTGAAAAGACCCGTTTTGATGTGACTGAATTTCGTCGCAAGCAAGAAGAGTTTTGGCCATTGGTACTTTTGGCTGCCTTGTTTTTATTTACCGAATGGTTGTTGCGAAACACCCTGATGCGCTCTATCCCATAAGCTATGTTCCGAATTGCCTATCCGTTTTTTCTATGGGGCTTGTTGGTATTACCGATTTTCGGGTTGTTGTTCGCTGCGCGGATGTCCTGGAAACGTAAAGCGATCAAGCGTTTTGGCGATCCTGCCTTGATGGCGGTTTTGATGCCCGACCGTTCGCAGGGAAAAATCCGCACCAAGTTTTTTCTATTGGCCGCTGCCTGGATTTTTCTCATCGTTGGATTATCCAATCCGCAAATAGGATCTAAATACGAAGAAGTCAAACGTCAGGGCGTGGATTTGATTATCGCCCTCGATGTATCGAACAGTATGCTGGCCGAAGATATTCGACCTAACCGGCTCGAACGTGCTCGTCAGGCCATCATCAAATTACTCGATAAACTGCAGGACGACCGCATTGGGATTGTCATTTTTGCCGGTGATGCCTATTTGCAGTTACCGTTTACGAATGATTATGCAGCTGCGCGACTTTTTCTCAGCACGGTAAGCAACGAAAGTATTCAGTATCAAGGAACAGCAATTGGTGCAGCCATCCAGATGGGGGTGAAGAGTTTGCCCCGAGGCGGCATGCGGAATAAAGCAGTGATAGTGATCAGTGATGGCGAAAATCATGAAGACGATGCCCTTGCGGAAGCCAAAGCGGCCAAAGAAGCAGGTGTGATTGTTCATACGCTGGGAATCGGATCAGTGGATGGATCGCCTATCCCGGAAATGCGCGATGGTGAGCGGATCGGTTTTAAGACCGATGAAAATGGACAAACGGTTATCTCCCGAATGAATCCTCAAATGTTACAGGATGTTGCATTAGCCGGTGGGGGTAAATTTGTGCAAGCTTCGGGCAGTGATATTGGACTGGAAGAACTTTTTAGTGAAATCAACACCATGCAGAAATCCGATTTTGGAACGAAAGCCTTCACCGATTATGAAGATCGTTTTCATTATTTCCTGCTTGTGGCATTGTTGCTTTTGCTGGTCGAATTTTTAATGAATGAACGTCGAAGTGCACTTTCACGGCGCATGAATCTATTTGGATCAAAACGTAAGAACGGATGAAATCAGGATTTCTTTTCATAACGATGTTCTGCAGTGTGCTGTGTCAGGCGCAAAGTGAAACATCCCATTTCCGAAAAGGGAATGAGATGTTCAATTCGGGTAAATTCAACGATGCGGAGATTGAATACCGCAAAGGACTCGCGAAAAAGAATGAATCCTGGACGGGGAAATTCAATCTGGCAGATGCCTTGTACAAGCAGAACAAGTTTAAGGAAGCATCTGTGTTACTCAATTCATTGAGTAAGAGTACCAAAAACAACAAGCAGCTTTCGTCGGTTTATCATAATCTGGGCAATGCCCAGCTCAAGGACAAAGCGTATGAGCAGAGTGTAGAATCGTTTAAAAAGGCACTCAAACTCAATCCCGAAGCGGAAGACAGCCGTTACAACCTGTCGTATGCACTGCAGAAGTTGCGACAACAAAAGCAGCAACAACAACAAAAGCAGCAGCAAAAGAAAGATCAAAAAGATCCCAAACAACAGCAACAACCTCAAAAGCAGGATCAAAAAAAGGAGGAAGAGAAGAAGCAGAATATCAACCGGCAGGAAGCAGAACGCATGCTGGATGCATTGAACCGGGATGAGAAAGAACTTCGAAAGAAAACAGAGAAACGTGAAGGCCGCAGCGGACAGGGCGGAAGCGGTAAAGACTGGTAATACTACAAAACAATGAAACGTATTTTCATACTTGGATTTCTGTTGCACGTTGCCTTGATCAGTTTGGGGCAGGAGGTGCGTTTCAGCGGAAGCGTTTCGAAGCCCAAAGTGGCCGTCGGAGAGCAGTTCCGTCTGACCTATTCGATCAATACCACTGCATCGGGTTTTTCTGGACCCGATCTGAGTGCTTTTGATGTGTATTCCGGCCCGAATCAAACCACTAGCATGCAGATTATCAACGGTGCTGTTACCCAGAATTTAAGCTATTACTACATTCTGGCAGCCAAAAAGGAAGGACGTTTCACGCTCGCTCCCGCGGTCATTTTAGTCGCCAATGGCCGGGTTAAATCCAATGAAATCAGCATCGAAGTTAGTAAGGGAAATCCCAATCAAAATCAACCCGGACAATCCAACCGCGGTGGGAATCAAGCCAGTCAGCCATCTACGGCCAATACCGCCGACAAGCTCTTTATCAAAGCCATCGTTAGTAAATCATCTGTTTATTTGGGAGAACAGTTTTCGGTGACGTACAAGATTTACTCAAAATACGGACAGATCAATTTCTCCGATCTGAAATTCCCCACGTTTAATGGTTTCTATACCGAAGAAATTCCGATGTCGAAAAACGATAAGCTGGAAGTGGAGAATTATAATGGCAGTCAGTATTATGCTGCAGAACTCAAGAAAACGTTGCTCTTTCCACAGAAAAGCGGCAAGCTCGATATTCCGGGATTGGACGCAACCTGCCTGGTGCGCGAAAAGGTGAATTCCCAGAATTTCTTTGATCAGTTTTTGGGTGGCGGGTACCGCGATGTGCAGGTAAAAGTGCAAAGCCAACCGATGAGTATTACCGTCAATCCGCACCCTGCCACTGCTCGTCCGGCTGAATTCAATGGTGCTGTGGGGGAATTTTCGGTGACAGCCGAAGTAGACAAGAACAAAGTAAAATCGGGCGATCCGGTCAACCTGAAATTCACCGTTTCCGGAAAAGGCAACCTCAAACTTTTAGAAGCTCCCGCGCTCACATTTCCGGCTGAATTTGAAGCGTATGATCCGCAAACCAAGGACAATGTGCGCATAGCAGAAAGCGGAATGAACGGCAGTCGATCGTTTGAATACCTACTCATCCCGCGTGCCGGTGGTGAATATTTCTTGGGGCCGTTTAGTTATTCCTTTTTCTCTCCAGCAAAACGATCTTATCAAACCATCACCATTCCCCGCATCATTGTCAATGTTGAAAAGACCGCTGGTGATCAAACATTCAGCAATCGTTCCGGAACGGCTTCTTCGCCCAAACAACTGGCTACAGACATCCGTTTTAATAAAAAACGAACCCATGATTTTGAACCGGTAGCGTCGAAACCCTTTTTTCTTTCCGGAGGATTTTTCGCCTTAACGTCGCTTCCGCCTTTGAGTTTGCTCGTTTTGCTGTTCCTACGTAAACGTAAAGCCGATCGTACGGCTA